>JAQVGK010000306.1:0-797 GCA_028696755.1 Bacteroidales bacterium
CTGAACGGAAAAATTCAGGAAATAAAAGCATGTGGAAAAGGATATAGAAAATTTGAAAACTTCCGAAATGCAATTCTGTTTTTTCATGGTGGGATGAATCTTTACCCATTAAATTCGTGGTAGAACCAGAAATTCTACCAACTTCATTAGATAATGACTTATTCCCAGGGTATGATAAAGTCAATATTTCTTGGGACACATTGAAACGAGTTGTAGATAGGGATACTTGGAAAACAGCATTGGAAAACCAAAAAGGGGTTTACCTAATAACCGACACATCTAATGGTAAAAAATATGTCGGTTCAGCGTATGGTGTAAATATGATTTTAGGTCGTTGGAGAGCATATGTGAAAAGTGGACACGGTGGTAACGCAGGACTTAAACAACTGACTTTTGACCACATAAAGGTATATTTTAAATACTCAATTCTTGACATTTATAAATCGACAACAGACGACCAAATAATAATTGACAGAGAAAGTTGGTGGAAAGAAGTTTTACAGAGTAGACAATATGGATATAATGAAAACTAACGGACGACAAAGAACCACTAGCAATAATAGGCGTTTGGCTCAATGGCGGGTGAAGTGGTTGATTGAACATTCTACCTCGCATCAACTTTTGTGTTGTATTGACAGTTTTGTACTCCGAAATCCACCAATCCTTTACCTCCCCTTTGGCTCCAACAACTGCAGCGCAAATACATCTCTTTTATCGTCGCTGAAGTTTCTTGAATAGAACTCTTCTGTTGTTGAGATAGATGCGTGACCAAGACACTCGGAACGGAGCTCTATTGG
>JAQVGK010000306.1:807-4912 GCA_028696755.1 Bacteroidales bacterium
TGCACCTACTTCTTTTAATCTAAATGCAAATGAATGACGCGCCGTATATGTCGTTACTTTAATGCTAATGTCTTCTTTTTTTGCAACACGATCAATATAGCGATTTGTCATTTTTACGGCTTGTCTCACTGTAGATTGTTTTTGGTATTCGGTCATTCCTTTTTCGAAAAATGGGAAAATGTAATTATCTGGCGATACTGGCTGATTGCCATGTTCTTTGATAATTGCTTTTGCTTCATCAAGTAGGAGAGCGGTAATAATTGTTTCTTTTTTTGCGTTTTTGCGTTCGCTTTTCTTTCTTGTGAAGGAGATGTAATTGCCGTTGATATTGCTGTATTTAAGGCTTAAAATGTCTCGAATGTTAATTCTTATTTTACCAATGTGATTAACATTTACTATATTTGCAATATCAATGTTAATTTTGAGATCAATGAAAAAGATTTGTTTAGTTTTAATCGGCTTGTTGCCTGTTTTTTTAGGTAATGCCCAGTGGACTTCAATAATTAATCCCTCAAGCTCTAGTACTTATGGAACTACAATTTTGATGGATAATGTAGGAAATATTTATTCGATTGGGCATGTTTTCGTTAATTCTACCGAAAAAGAAAATATTATTGTCGTAAAGTACAACAACTCGGGTACAGAATTGTGGACAAGGATTTATGACCATGCCGAAAACTCGGATAAACCTGCAAGTGCTGTTGTTGATGCGGATAACAATCTTATAATTGCTGCAACTACAACTTCTTCAGCAAACGGAAATGATATTTTATGTCTTAAATATGATGAAGATGGGGAGTTGACCAATACTTACATTTTTGACGGAACTGCTCATCTTGACGATAATGCTGTAGATATTTTAATTGGCGAAAACGGGAATTTATATATTGGTGGAACAAGCAGATTAGTAAGTCAAAGGGCTTTTGTTCTGATAAAGACTGATTCCGAACTTGGAGATATCTGGCAAAAAACTCATACTTTGTATTATGGTGCGGATTTACGAAAAATTCACTTTAACTCTGCTACTCAAAATATTGCAATTACTGGAAATTATACCGATTGGGAAAATCTTTACCTGAGTGCTGTAGTGGTGTATGATAAGGATGGGAACAAAATATTTGACGAATATTATAGAACTTTGGAAAATCGTTCCGCAGTTGGTTTTGATGTAATTGCAAACCACGATAACACTGTTTATGTTTGTGGATACGAATCAAATGAAGAAACGAATTTGTGGGATGCCTTATTAATGAAATATGATGCGGTAGGCGAAATTACTTGGTCAAAGAAAGTTTATGCCGAGTCTTTACCTGCGGTTTTTAAATCAATAATTACTGATAATTCGGGCAATGTTTATGTTACTGGAATGAGTGGTGATAATGCAATTACTGCAAAATACGAATCTGACGGAAATCTGTTATGGATGCAAACACATAGCTCGAAAATGGGATTTTCCACTGTTGATACTCATGAAAGCATAAAACAATCTGATGATGGAGATATTTTTATCACTGCGCGAAATTTGCCAGCAAATGGTGGAGGAGCAATGTTGGTTAAATATAATGGCGACGGTGAACATCAATGGTCTCAGTATTATAATGGATCACCAACACAAATGGATGAACCGCTTAGTTTTTGCCTTGATAATCAGGGAAATTCTTATATGATTCTAAATTCGAGAAATGTGGGTTATTATTTCGATATGGTTACTGTAAAGCTTTTAAATCAGTCAGGTCAACTTAGCCCAATGTTTAATTCAAATGTTGATATAAGCGTATATCCAAACCCTGCACATTCAGATTTTTTCATTGAAAATACCACATCAGATAGAATTGAGATTAAAATTTATTCGGTCGAAGGAAAATGCGTTTATCAAACTGTAAGCACTGACAATTTAATACAAATTTATGTTGATGACTTGCACGAAGGATGCTATGTTTTGGAATTATTTACTGGCAATAGTTTGCAGAGTAAAAAGCTGAGGATAGTAAGATAATTGCTTTCTAAAATATGATGTGTAAACTTTATAAAAAGAATGTAGATTAATGCTGGATTGTGACGTATTGCAGAAATCGTGCTTACTCAATAAACAATGTTGTTTAACTTCGGAAACTATTCAAAAACCTTATAACTTAGCCATTTGATTTCGAACACTCGTTATGCTAAACGATTCAATCCAGATAAACGATACTATAATTGCAGTTCCATTTTGAAGTTTTTCTTCTTATATGCAACCTTCCAAGGGTGAGTTGGGGCGTCCATACGACAGTACATCCGGAATTCCAAAGGATGTACAATATGTCGCAATTTGTTTAATTATAGTCTTCGTTTTGTATGTTTTAATCCGCGTTAGAAAAGTGTGGCATAAGGGTGGGGCAGATAAAAAGTGAATTGGATACTGCATTTGCCGGATTATTTTTGCTCTACAAATTTTCTAATCTTATTTTTCCTATTTTTACACTCAGAAATATTTTTTTATGAGGCTTTTGATTTATTCAATTTTATTTGTTTTGCTATCATTGGTTGCTGTAAATGCCAAAGCTCAGTATTTAGAGTCGGAGCCTAAGCCATTGCAACGCATATTTTATGGTGGTGATTTGGGCTTGTCTTTTGGAACTATGACATATATTGCTGTTAATCCAGTGATTGGGTATCGAATTACAAATCGATTGTCGGCAGGCGTGGGAGTAAACTACGCTTATGCAAAATCTACTTTCTACAATTATCAGGGAAGTATGTATGGAGGAAATGTTTTTGCAAGCTATACCGTAATTAAAGATCTGGGTAAGGCAATTCCAATGTACGAAGGTAGCGGCATTCTGCTATACGCTGAGTATAATGTTATGAATATTAGCAATTATTACGATTTTCCAGGGACATCATTTAAGTATATAGATTCCCCAATGCTTGGACCAGCGTTTCAAACACCTATTGGTTCAAGATCGTATGCGATTATAATGGTGCTTTTCAATTTTAATGAAAGTTCAATGAGTCCTTATCCAAATCCAGTGATAAAGGCGAGTGTGCAGTTTTAGTTAGTTGGATCGCAATTAAGGTTTCTCGCAAAGACGCGAAGAGAAGTTTCTCGCAAAGACGCAAAGGCGCGAAGAGAAGTTTCTCGCAAAGGCGCAAAGACGCAAAGAAATGGTTCTCGCAAAGACGCAAAGGCGCAAAGCGCGAAGAGGAGTTTCTCGCAAAGCGTCACACTGTGCGGAGTCGAAGTGACGTAAAGGTGCGACGGTATAGGTAGCCTCCTTATCAAATTATTACTTTTGTTGATGAGATTAAATTCAGATTTTTCGTTTGGCAAATTTTACTATTTTTGCACCTGATTTTTTAAAATTATATGTATTATGGAAATTCCGGCAAAGTACGAAGCAGGTAGTATCGAGAGTAAATGGTATAAATACTGGCTAGAGAAGAAATATTTTCATTCGGTGCCTGATAACAGGGAGCCTTATGTTAATGTAATTCCACCGCCAAATGTTACTGGTGTGTTGCACATGGGGCACATGTTGAACAATACTATTCAGGATGTACTTGTACGTCGTGCACGTATGCTTGGTAAAAATGCTGTATGGGTTCCGGGTACCGATCATGCTTCAATTGCTACTGAGGCTAAGGTTGTTGCTAAATTGAAAGCCGAAGGAATTGACAAAAACTCGCTAACTCGCGAAGAATTTCTTAAACATGCTTGGGTTTGGAAAGAAAAACATGGCGGAATTATTTTGGATCAACTAAAGAAGCTTGGAGCATCTTGTGATTGGGATCGTACATGTTTTACTATGGATGAGGTTCGTTCCGATTCAGTTATTAAAGTTTTTACCGATTTGTACGAAAAGGGGTTGATTTATCGTGGTGTACGCATGGTAAACTGGGATCCGGAGGCAAAAACTGCTGTTTCGGACGAGGAAGTTATTTACACCGAAGAAAACAGTAAGCTTTATTATGTGAGATATAGAATTGAGGGTGAGGATAACTATCTAGTTGTTGCTACAACACGTCCCGAAACTATTTTAGGAGATACTTCAGTTTGTGTAAATCCCGTTGATCCTCGTTTCGCTCATTTGAAAGGTAAAAAAATTGTTGTTCCGATGGTTAACAG
>JAQVGK010000005.1 GCA_028696755.1 Bacteroidales bacterium
GAAAAAACCGAGAGTAAGCTTACAAAATCCATTGGTGTTGCAATGTGAACAATTTTTTCGCGACCATCTGGAATAGTATGAAAGCTTTTTACAAGTCCGGTTTTTAAATAAAAGAATTCGGTAATAGGTTCACCTTCCTTAACGATTAGTTCACCTTTCTTGTAAATTCTTTCATGCTTGTAATCGCAGAGAGAATTAACCTCATTCGAATCGAGGCTGTCAAATACCAACAAACGATATTCGCAAGCATCACAATTACAAACTGTTTTAGAATCCGACATAAATTATGTTTTGTGCAAAATTAACAGAAAATTTTAATTGTTGTTATTAGTGAGTGTTTAAGCTAGTAGTTTGTTTAGAGGTTGCTTCGCTACGCTCGCAATGACCTGCACCGCAGTTAACTGACAGCAGGTCATTGCGAGCGTAGCGAAGCAATCGGCCAATGGAGCAGATTGTTATGTGAAAGCTCTGTGATTTGTCATTTGTAATTTGTGATTTCTTTCTTACTTTTGTCAAAGAAAAAACTATTTAAACTATTAAAACTTACTTTTATGGCAGGAGGAGTATCTGGTATTTCGGCAGATAAAACCACATCAACGGGTCAGGCTACAAATTATCCAGCACTGACGATTTTGGTAACGGTTTTCTTTTTTTGGGGATTTATTGCAGCAGGCAATTCTGTTTTTATCCCATTTTGCAAACATTATTTTGGTCTCGACCAATTTCAATCTCAGTTAATTGACTTTGCCTTTTATCTGGCATATTACCTTGGAGCTTTGGGTTTGTTCGCTTTTGGTGCATTTAAAGGAAACGATCCGGTTGCGAAAATGGGATACAAAAAGTCTATCGTATTTGGATTGTTGTTTTCGGCAATTGGCGCAGGTGCAATGATTGGAGCTGTTGAAATAAATAATTTTAACGCAATGCTACTTGGGTTGTTCATTGTTGCTCTTGGATTTTCGTTACAGCAAACTGCTGCAAATCCATTTGCTATTTCACTCGGTGATCCTGCAACTGGTGCAGGGCGTATCAATCTGGGCGGTGGAATAAACTCGTTTGGAACAGCAATCGGACCAATTATTGTTGCTATTGCATTGTTTGGCTCTACTGCTGCTATCACCGATGAACAAATTGCATCACTTGGTCTTGATAAAGTTGTAATTTTATATTCGGCAGTTGGATTGTTATTTCTATCGGCTGCGACTTTGTTTTTCTTCTCTAAAAAAGTTCCGGCTGGCATAACTACCGAAAAAGCAGAAAAAGCAACAAAGGCATTCTGGGCACTGATTATAATGACAGTTTTGCTAATTGGAATGTTTGCACCAGTTTTTCATTCCTACACAAAGGATGTTGAGACTCTGAGCAAAGAGGCTCTCACTTCTCTAGAAACTAATCGTTTAGGTTGGCTTTTGGGTGCATTGGCTGTGGTTGTTGTTTCGTTACTAGTGTTTAAAAGTTTGGCAAGTCGCAAATCCGAAGGTTGGGGAGCAATGCAATATCCGCAGCTTGTATTGGGAATGCTTGCTATTTTCGTTTATGTTGGTGTTGAGGTTGCTATTGTTAGTAATTTTGGCGAACTGTTGCATAAACCTGCGTTTGGTGGTTACAAGGCCAGCGAAGTTGCGCCATTCATTTCGATGTATTGGGGTAGTTTAATGATTGGTCGCTGGACAGGTTCTTTGGCCGCCTTTAACTTTAAGCCAACACTTAAAAAAATACTCATGATTATTGTTCCGCTAGTAGCATTTGGAGTTGTTCTTGGAGTTAACGCTGTTTCGCAATACGATATCAAACCTTTGCTTTATTATGTGTTGCTCGTTTTTGTTCAGATAGCTGCATTCTTTTACACTAAAAATAAACCAGCAAAAACTCTAATGGTGTTTGGTATTTTGGGTATGATTATGATGCTTATTGGAATTTTTACTACTGGAAATATTGCGGTTTATGCATTTATGTCGGGAGGTTTGTTCTGCTCGATTATGTGGCCTGCAATTTTTAATCTTTCACTTGCAGGATTAGGAAAATATACCACCCAAGGATCTGCATTTTTAGTAATGATGATTCTTGGCGGAGCTGTTTTACCTCCAATGCAAGGAAAAATTGCCGACTATCTGCAATCAAGTGCAACTGTAGAAGGTTTTGGTATTCATAATTCTTACTGGCTACCAGTTGTTGCATTTGCATATCTTACTTTTTTCGCTTTCTACGTCAACAAACTGCTCAAAAAGCAGGGAATTGATTATGATGCAAATGTGTAGGCTGCTTTTGCAGTGAGATTTAGTCTTAACCTCTAAAATATTTCTGAAAAGTAATTTCAGTAGGATAATTGTCTGTGTAAAAACATTACCAGTCGCTTTAATTTATAACAACTTGACAATATTTTAGCTATATTTGTTAAAAACTGATTATGAAACAAATTGGCTTATTTATTTTGATTATAGTGTTTTTTTCCTGTTCCAATAATGTTAACACAGGTCATTTAGTAATCTCCAAATCGAAAAGAATGATTTTGTTACAAGAAAAGATTATTAAAGAAAAATTTCTGGAGAAATCGCATGTAGCTTTTTATCCCGATGATTGCACGTACTTGCAGAGTATGCAAACTGACGATTTCCTTAAGAACGCTCACGAACTTAAAGGTTACGTTTGGGATTCGATAGATAAGACTGCAACGGTTGTGTTAAACGAAAGCGAAACCTTAAAAATTAGAAAAGGAGGCTGTTATGATTATTGCGTATCGGCTGAATTTATTATCTCGAAAAGCGATATAGATTACTCCGATTGGGAGAACGTTTTTAAGAAGGTTTTATGGATTGCCCAAATTTTAAAATCTGAATTTTACTACGAAGAGTTGAAAAAAGAAATAGAGGCAAAGAATTACACAACGGAGAAATCAAATAATACCGAATCTTTGTGGTTCAATAGCGAACATTTTAAAATTTTACATTTGTCGATTAGTCGTGATATTAAATCAAACCCAGTAAAAATTAAGATTAGCCATTACTTTTAAAGGTTTAAGATAGAATATCCACAAAGAGCCTAACCTTGAGAAATTGAGTTCTTTTTCTGTTGAGAAATATTGTAAGAGATTTTGTGTTAATTACTGAATCATCAATTTCTTCTTAACATTAAAATCATTTCCGCGAATTTCAATAATATAAAGACCTGGAATCAAATCCTGAGACGAAATCGATAATCGTGATGAGCTTGCTGAAACTGATTTTACTTTTTTCCCGCTTAAATCATAGAAAATAATTTCCTTGATAATCCGATCAGAGCTAATTGTTACAAAATCGTTTGCTGGATTTGGGAAGATTGATGCTTTTACAGGAATTGCAATGTTGTTTATTCCATTTCCAAAAACTGGGTTGTAATCTGATGGAATCGTGTTTGTGTTCCACCAGTTTATGATGGTGTCGAGCTGTGGTCCATAGTCGAACCAACCAGTTTCTGATTCGCCGTGGTTTGGAATAAACCCAAAAAGTAAATCAAATTCTATTTCTTCGCCAGCAGCCAAATCAAATGGACCAAAACTTCCAATTCCTCTCCGATCACCAGGTACATCGCCAGAACTAATTTCACTCCATTCGGGCACAGCTTGTCCTTGTGTTCCAATGTAATAGGGATCTGTGTCGCCTGGAAACATGTAATATGCTGGAATATCACCCCCACCTCCAAATTGGTATAGGAATGGGTTGCCGTTTTGATCGGTTCCATTCATAAAATTGTAATAATTCTCTGGGATTGAAGGATCTCCCATGAAAAATGCATCAAAATACATAAACCTACTCATAAAAACATTAGGAAAATTAGGAACATGGCTTGGGCTATTTAAAAATGTTATTGTCTGTATTGGTGGGTTTTCTCCATATCCAAGAGCACCACTTCCCGATTCATCAATTGAATCTCCATTGTAAAAATAAAAACTGCTTCGCATAACATCACAACCAACAAAATCATCACTTGCTAAACCTAAATCCGCATCTGTCCAGATTCCGGTAAAGACAGAATCGTAATTGTTTTGCGAACGATTTATTATTTTTACATTCATAAATGTTTGATAATTAATAAGGTCATCCCAATTGTTTGCTGGATTTTCATTGAGATAGCTATAGAACGTATATTGTATTTCAACTCCAAGTGGTAACCCATTTGTTTCGTTATGTGGAGAAATTACATCATTATTTATCCACCAAAGCATCTGATCTCCTTTCATCTCAGGATAATCTCCTTGTTGTGGATTATAAATGCCATCACTATCAGTATCAACAAATGGTGCAAGTATTTCAGAATATCCCTCTGGACCATTAGCTGGCCAAGTGTATAAATCTGGTGCAACATAGTAACTTGTCGAATTGTGAACATTGTTGTAATGTGATAAAACATCTGCTTTGTCAATTTTCCATACTCTGTTAAAATCAGCACATACCGTTGTGTCGTATGTGCCAGGTTCGTCAGAAGCTTCATTTTTTAAGGGGCCAGGCAAATAATCAAACGAACCCATTACGAAGATTTCGGGGCTAGTAATATTTTGGTTAAACTTTTCAGCTGATAGATGAAGAACGTCAGATTCATCGTATCCACCAATCCATAATCCAAAAGCAAAGAGCGAGTGAGTTCCATTTTCTGCAGGAACACTATATTCTGGCTTTCCGCTGCCATCCCAAAAAATGGAACCAAAGCTTTTTGCGCCCGCTTTCACTTTATTACGGTCTAGGTAGCGATGATTTGACTCATAATAGCCCGACATAATATTTACAAAATCGTCGGGATTTACCAAAAAAATATAACCTTCGTTTCCCGAAGAGTAATAAATCTTGTTTCCCGAAGTGCCTGCAAATGAACGATTTTGATCGGTAATATGTCCACCAAGATACTTGTAGTAAGAGGCAGAGATGCCATCGTAAATTGTGAGTTCGACATAATTTGATACCCTGCTTATTACATGAATCTTCCCTTGATTATTAATTCCTAAAAGAACATTCTTGTAATTAAAGAAATCGTCTGTTTCGTATAATTCAAAAATTGAGTTTGTGTTTGATGTCAAGAGATTATGAATTTGAATAACATTGTTTCTTGTCGAAAACCATAATTCATCTTCTGAACATATCATTGAAATAAACCTGTCTGGAGTCGCAATGTTAATTATTTTTGAAGTGTCTGTTCCATTATATTTGTAAATACCATTGGAGTAATATCCTGCCCAGTAGATGTTATTTTCTGAATCACTTATTATTGTAGGAAGATAATTTGGGAAATGATTAAATGATGTAATTTCGATATTCTCTACATTTAGAGTAGCTGTGTTTACTTTTAGTATTTTATTTATCTCGCTGCTTGCTCCAGATAGTGCATACAAATATCCATTACTTACTGTTAGTGCAAAAGCAAAGTATGTTTCAGTTCCTAACACTGTTTTCCAAATAGGAGTTGCCTCCATGATGTCTGCCCACAAAATGCCCATCGCCGTCGCTGCATAGGCTTTACTCCCCGATATTACAATGTCATAAACGCTATCGTTCGACAATAATCCGTCGTCTTGACAAAACAAAGTAAAATTTGTGCCATCATACTTTGCAATACCAGTTCTGGAATACGAAATCCATAAATTATCGGCAGCATCTGTTGCCAAACCTGTTGGAATATACTGTAATGTTCCGGGTAAGGTACTATCTGGAATATTAACTGGCATTCGTTGAGATAACACATGTGTACTGATTCCAGTAAGTATCAGCAATAAAGCAAAAGTAGCAAGTTTTTTCATATTGCAGGAGTATAAAGAAAATAACAAAAATTAATATTCGTAAATATATAATATTAAAATTGAAAAATCAAATATATTTTATAAAAAAGTGATGCTGAGCTTTTTAGGAGCTAAACACAGTTAAATCCGAGCGAGCTAACAGCCTACTTTTGCGGCGAAAAACCCAAATTTACACCGCAGAATGTGCGGCGAAGAGTTGTGTGAATAAAACAAAAAAACGACCAAATTCCCTTGGTCGTTCTATTTGTAAAAATTTCTATTTGTACTTAAAACACTGCTCTCACCCCAGCAACAAAATTTCTTCCAGGAGCAACAATCCCGCAGCTATATGGGCGATACCTTAAATCGAGGATATTTTCAATTCCTGCGTTAATCGAAAAATAGTCGTTCATCTGATACATGGCGCGGAAGTTAAACGTCATCCATGATGGTGAGTATGGATTTCCATCTGTGTCAACAGCATACATGTAGGCCTTACCTTTTTCTTCTTCGGGTAGGTTTGTGTAGCTTACCTCTCCGCTGTAAACGCTGTATAAACTCATTCTTAGTTTTTGTGTAGAGAAGTTCAACGCGGTTTTTCCAAACCATGGCGCAGCATGTCTTAGTGGACTTGTTGTTCCATCGTCTAGTTCTTCGCTTCCCTTTTGCCAGTTAAATGCCGAAGAGATGGAGAAACCAGCGTTTAATTTAATCTCGGCATTGGCCTGTATGCCATATACAGTTGCAAATGCTGCGTTTTGTATTGCTTGTACTTGACTTAATTCTCCAGAATAAACGATGCTGTCGAGTCCGTTAAGAGTGAAATCTCTGCGAACCATCGCATTATCCAAATAAATATAATACCCGGTTACATCAAGCTTTAAAAATTTACCAAAGATTTTTGCAATACTTAATTCGCCATTATATGCATATTCGGCTTCGAGGGTTGGATTTGGAACAACAACAGAGCCTGGCTCCGAATCAAACAATTTACCTAAGTCATCCACATTTGGCGATCTAAAGCCTGTAGAAATATTTGCGCTGATCCATAGTTTTTCGGTTGGATTATAAACAAAGCCCAAACTTCCTGTAAGTGCACCATCATTTATGTTTGCTGTTGTGTAAGGAAATGGATAAAAAGTGGTATCGAATTCGGCATTTAGCACATACTGATTATAGCGCAATCCACCTAAAACATCAAAATTGCTTGCAAACTTGTGCTTGTAGGTAGCATAAACAGCATACGAGCCCCAATCCGATTGTGGATAGCGACTTGCACCATTAACAATTTCGCCTGTTTTTACATTTTCGTCGGTACCAGTTGATTTTACTAAATCGTATACAGCTTCGAACCCATAATTAAACTCATCGTTTTCGGAAAAAGATTTTATAAAATCGAGATTTGCCGACATTGCCTCAACTTCTTCGTAACGATTATATTTTGTGTCTTTATTAAAATCGCGATCGTGACGACTTTCTTCGAAATGCTGATGAGCAAGCCTAAATACCATGTTGTCGTAAATCAAAGTATTACCTTTGTTTTCGATGCTAAAGTTGTTCATCATCCACTCTTGTGGACCATAATACCACTCTGCCGACCGAGGTAAACCGTTTTTAGTGCGGATAAGGCGGTCGTATCGAGCATTATTGCTGCTTGTCGAGTATTGAAAATTGTAATTCAAATCCCATTTTTCGTTCGGACGATAAGAAAATTTCTGCATCAGGTTAATCTGATCGTAGCCGGTTGGATTCTGAATTTGTGGATCTGAATTAATAATCATTACATCCATAGTATCAACACGCTGAACATAGAAATTGCTTAAATACTCGTTGGGACCAAAAGCACCCATTTTTAGATTTCCAAATTTGTTGTACGAAACGCTACTAAGCATTGCGAATTTCTCCCATCCAACATTGATATCGAAATGTCCGCTAAGTTCGTTGTTTGCCGAAGAAGTTCTAAAAGCGGCCGATCCTTTTACTAAAGTTGTGTCGTCATCGCTGAAAGCGGGACGCAGAGTAGTAAAACTCATCACACCACCTATTGCATCGCTGCCGTATATCACCGAGCCTGGACCAAAAAGCACTTCGGTTTGTTCAACACTGTAGGGATCAATTGAGATTACATTCTGTATGTTTCCACTGCGAAAAATTGCGGTGTTCATTTTTACTCCGTCAACCGAAATAACTAGTCGGTTAGTTGCAAATCCACGAATCATTGGCGAACCGCCTCCTTGCTGACTTTTCTGCACATAAACCTCGCCCGACGAACCAATTAAATCGGCACTAGTTTGTGGGTTTTTATAGCTTATTTCTTTTGCCGAAATTGTTGAAATACGAACAGGAACATCTTTCTTTGGCTGTTTCCACTTTGATGCAGATATTACTACTTGATCGAGTGTGATGCTGGATTGCTCGAGGTAAACTCTATGGCCAGTGTTTACAAGCTTTTCGTAAGTTGTAATTTTGGGTACATAGCCCAACATTCTAACCTCAATTTCTCCACAATCTTTAAATTGCGAAATGTCTGCTTTACCTTTCAAATTTGTAACAACATAAGTTTCTGTTCCAACACAATGTAAAGTGGCAAATTCAAGTGGTTTAAGCGTTTCCATATCCTTAACGGTGATAACCTGCGCCATGCTGGCAACATAGGAAATCGTAGCAAGGAGTATTATAATTGTTTTTTTCATTTAATTTCAAAAATTTAAAATTACTACTATGTTATTTAGCGGTCGTAGCTGAGATGTTGATTTACTAATATTTACTTTCGAAAATCACAACACCAAATTTTGTCTACAACCATAATTTTAAATATTACACTTTAGGTGGCGGAACAATAACATTGTAGTATGCTTTTATTTCATTAAAATCATGGGTTGAGAATCCATTCAGAACTAAAAATTCTGGCTTTGATAAACTTAAATTTAAAGCACTTGAAAAAAGAGAATTAAAAAAGTTATTAAGATTATCGGCAGCTTTTTGGGTGTCGGTACTTTGTCTGGCTGCCGATTCACAAACATTATCAAGATTTTCGATTAAGTTGGCTGTTTCGTTGCTCAGGGTACATGAATAAATTAAATTCTCACCATCATACTTAACTTTATTAACGAGATAAACTTGTCCACAATAAAGAAATTCACGTTTCGACAGCCAGGTTAATTGTTCGGCAATATTTTCTCGACTAAAACAGAAACTAACATCGGTTTTGGTTTTTGCATGTGGTTTTAAAAGCTCGGTTCTGATTTTACTTTCAATCTGTATCTTTCGCAAATAAAAAAACAGGTTAAAGCCAACGAACGGAATGTTCACGACCACAATTAAGAAAAATATGACAAACTTTCGTTTCAAAGCTTTGTAATTTGTTGCAAAAGTAATAAGAAAATTTGTTTGAAAGTGATATGTGGGATTTTATCGAGAGTGATTTTTATCTTTTTGTAAGCAATTCAATGAGTGCAAGATTAATGTAATAATTTCCTGTTCCCAATTTTTCTCTTTTTAAAATCCCGTCTTCAGCTAGTTTATTTAAATAGTTGGCTGCAGTAAGTCTGGAAACTCCTAAGTCATTCACAACAAATTCAATTTTTGTATATGGATGCTTAAATAAGTTATTAAGTAAATCTTGACTGTAGAATTTGTAATTATCTCTTAGTTGATGTTTTGATACTTGCATTAAATCTTTAATTTTTAGAATTAACGTTGTTGTCTCTTTTGCCGTTTCTTCAACACCTTTGATTATAAATAACACCCATTCTTCCCATAAGTTTTCATCTCTAACTTTCTGGAGATATTTATAATAATCAGCCTTATGTTTTATTATGTAATTGCTTAAGTATAATATTGGCAAGGATTGAAGTTTTTCAAGAATCAGATATAAAATATTTATAATTCTACCAGTTCTGCCATTTCCATCATAAAATGGATGTATACTTTCAAATTGGAAATGAATTATTGCCATTTTAATTAGCGGATCAATATCTTGAACTGTTGAATCATTTATGTATAGCTCTAAGTTTGCCATTAAATCCAAAATATCGTCATAATTTTGTGGAGGAGTATAGATTGTTTCTCCTGTTGTTGAATTCTTTAATGAAGTGCCAGGTAATTTTCGAAATCCTGCTTTATTGTCTTCAAGAGCTTCTTGTATCTGTAGAATTGCCTTGTTCGTTAGTAATCCATTGTCTAAAACCAGTTCAAAACCTTTCTTAAGAGCCGAAATATAATTTTGAACTTCTTTTGCCTCAAGAGATTTGAAATTATCAAGGTTAAGCTCTGATTTGTATAGTTCATCATGAGTAGTTATAATGTTTTCAATAGCAGAGCTATCTTTGGCTTCTTGTAATCCTAAGGTGTTTATCAGTATATTCTGATTTGGAATTGAAGCAGCAATACCTTTTAATTCTGCCAGAGCAAAATGCGCAGATGGCAAGGCTTTTAAGATGTTTTTTGTTTCAAAATCAACAGATAATGGTAGTTTTTCTAATTTCCAAGGAATCATATGTATAGTTTTTTGCAAAATCTTTACAAAGTTAATGTATTATGTAAAGAAAACAATAAAAACTTTACAAAAGATCTAAGCAGTGTATAATTTTTTGAAATTATTTTACAATTCGTGTTTCTTCTATAACCTTAAATCCGCAATAATTGATACAATACAAAACTAGGTGTGTTACGGCGGTGTCGAACAAAATTCGATTTTCACGAATCAAACTTTACGCTAAAAATTGAGAGATTTTACGAAAATTTTATTTTAAATGAACAAGTTGGAATTTGAAAACTGGAAGTCACAAATTGTGACCTCCAAATCAGATATTATAGGGTTGCGTTATGCATCTTTTGTTTTACAAACATTAGTGTGCCTCAATTGTCAACGGTATTGAAAAGCAAAACAGCAGCAGTTTGAGCAGGCAAATTGTCGAAGAATTGGATTAAAGTAGCTCAGGTTATTCTAGCCGCCATAGGAGCATTTGAAATCTATGAGTCGTCCCCAAAATAAAAATTTCCTCAATTCCCTAATTATTACTAATATTGTAAGTTTTTCTAACATGTAATATTGAGTAGATGGAAGTAAAAATAGTTAACAAATCGAAACACTCGCTGCCAGCTTACAGCACAACGCATTCGGCAGGTTTAGACCTAAGGGCAAACCTCGACCAACCGGTTGTTTTAAAATCGCTCGAGCGCAGACTTATTCCTACTGGATTATTTATCGAATTGCCTGTTGGGTTCGAAGCTCAGATTCGACCACGTAGCGGACTTGCTTTAAAACACGGAATTAGTGTATTAAATACACCTGGAACAATTGACGCAGATTATCGTGGCGAGATAGGTGTGATTCTTGTTAACCTCTCCGATCGCGAATTTGTGGTTGAAGACGGCGAGCGTATTTGCCAAATGGTTATAGCACGCCACGAACAAGCCGAATGGATAGAGGTAGAAGTGCTTAACGAAACTGACCGTGGTGCTGGAGGATTTGGCCACACAGGAGTAAAATAATTTTTGAAAATGATAAATATGAAGTTGTGTTTATTTTTGCAGTTAGTATGGCAGATGGCTTATGGAGATGCCGATGTTGCTCCATGCACCATGCACCATGTACCATGCGCCGTATTGAGCGACGTCAAAATGCAAAAATTGGGATAACATCAACGATAATTTTAGAATTTAGTATTAACCATATAAAACTTACAACAATGGGATTTTTTGACACAACCAGTTATTTTATTGACGAGAAAGTAAACTTTCTTCAATTCGAGAATGAGTACAAAGTTTTTAACGATAGAGGCGAGCATATTGGCGCAGTTAAGCAAAAACTGTCGGGTGGCGACAAAGTTTTAAGGCTTTTATTCAACAAAGCAATGATGCCTTTCCATCTTCAGATTCAAAATGCTTCGGGTATGGTAGAAGCTACTATCGATCGTGGATGGACATTCTTTATGTCGAAAATTACAGTTTCTGGTCCACAAGGTATGCCTTTGGGTAGAGTAGAGCAAAAATTTGCATTTTTTAAACCAACTTTTAAAATTTTTGACACAAACAATGTGTTTTTGGCTGAAATTACTGGCGACTGGAAAGCATGGAACTTTGTAATTAACAATGCACAAGGTCAGCAGATAGGACAAATTACAAAAAAATGGGCAGGCTTGGCACAAGAAATGTTTACAACTGCCGACAAATACAACGTTACTCTTACAGAATATAATATGTCGCCAGAGCATAAAATTGCTGTTCTAGCAAGTGAAATTACAATCGACATGGTATTAAAAGAAAGTAAATAATGAGAATAATTATTCCGATGGCTGGTATGGGTACGAGGATGAGACCTCATACCCTTACCGTGCCAAAACCTTTGATAAGTCTGGCAGGTAAATCAATTGTTCAGCGTTTGGTAGAGTCAATTTCTGCAGTTTGTGCCGAGAAAGTTGAAGAAATCGGCTTTGTAATTGGCAATTTTGGCGAAAAGGTCGAAAATCAACTTATACAGATTGCTGCAAATGTTGGAGCAAAAGGGAAGATCTACTATCAGACCGAAGCTCTCGGCACTGCGCATGCTGTCTGGTGTGCTGCCGATTCTCTTGCAGGAAAAACCGTTGTTGCTTTTGCCGACACTTTATTTTATGCAGATTTTGAAATTGATGAAAAATCCGATAGTATTATCTGGGTACAGAAAGTGAAAAATCCTGAGGCATATGGTGTTGTTACAACAGATAGTCAAGGGTTTATCAATGGCTTCGAAGAAAAGCCAAAGACTTTTGTATCTGACCTTGCTATTATAGGAATTTACTATTTCAAACAGGGCGAAGTACTTAAAGCCGAATTGCAGAATATTATTGACAACAAAATAATGAAAAGTGGTGAGTATCAGCTTACTACGGCCCTCGAGAATCTGCGAAATCAGGGATTAAAATTTGTGCCAGGAGAGGTTGACGAATGGCTCGATTGTGGAAACAAAGAGATTACTGTTCAAACACATAGTCGTGTTCTGGCAAAATCGCCAGATGCTGTTTTTTGTGCATCTTCGGCTCAGATTACTGATAGCACAATAATTCAACCTTGCTATATTGGCGAAAATGTTAAGATAACAAACTCGGTTGTAGGACCATTTGTAAGTATCGGACATGGTACTGTGGTAGATTTTTCGGCAATCAAAAATTCGATAATTCAGAACAATTCGGTGATCGAAAATTTAGTCTTGGCCGACTCTATGATTGGAAGTAATACTATTGTTAAAGGAAAAACTGCCGACCTTAGCGCAGGCGACTATAATGTAATTGAATTTTAAACTGATGTTGAAGAAATTTTTTATATTGAGTCTTTTTGCAGGATTTATTCTGAGCTTTTCGTCATGTAATTTACAGAAGAAAGCTGGAAAGGATAAAGACGATCCACGCATCAAGCAATTCAACTTTAATTTTTATTTCCTAGAGGCGAATAAACAGAAAATTCTCGGAAATTATAACGAGGCCCTGCAAAATTATCAGATGGCTCTTAATGTTGATCCAAAACAAGCTGCGGTTTGTTACGAAATTGCCGGATTGCTGAATCTTGGAAGAGATTACCCAGCTGCTTTGGACTACGCAAAACGAGCTGTAGAACTTGATAAAACCGGGAACGAGTATTATATGCTTTTGTTAGCGTATATTTATCAAAATAATAATCTAAATCAAGAATCGCTTAAGGTTTATGAGCAATTACTTAAAACTCATCCCAAAAACATTCATTATTACTTCGAAATTTCAAATCTTTATCAGGCCGATAAAAAATATTCGGATGCGATAAAGATACTCGATAAAGCGGAATCTGTTTTTGGAGTTATGGATATGATTTCGGTAGAAAAGGAAAATATTTATCATACTATTGGAGATAAGCAAAAAGCATTGAACGAGATTCAGAAACTCAACGAGGCATTTCCAGAAAACCCAAGATATATGACGATTTTGGCCGAATCGTACGTGAATATAAATGATTTTGAAGCGGCAAAAAAGATTTACGACAAATTGCTCAGCGAGAATCAGGAAGAAGGAATAATTTACTTTTCAATGGCCGATTTTTACCGAATTATTGGTGATTATGACAAGGCATTTGAGCTTTTAGGCAGAGGTTTTACACGCGAAGATGTTGAGCTGGAGATAAAAGTAAAGATGATGCTTTCTATGCTTAATAATCTTAATGGAGATGCTTACCTAAACGAAAAAGTCGGAAATCTTATGCAGGTATTAGTGTCAACATATCCGAACGACCTAATGGTTCGTGCAGTAAATTCTGATTTTCTTCTTTACATGCAAAACTACGAGGCCGCTCAAAAAGAGTACGATTTTATTCTAGAGCGAGATAAGGATAAATTTGAAATTTGGCGTCAGGCACTTAGTGTTGATTTTATCTTGCAGGATATGCAGGCAATGTATCGTAGGAGCAAGGAAGCAACCGAACTTTTTCCAAATGTTTTAGAGTTTTACCAGTATTATGTAGTTTCGGCTTATGCAACAAATAATTACAAAGATGTTAGTGATGCTGTTGACTATGCATCTATGCTTATTACAAACGACCAGCAAATGCTGATAGAATTTCTTTCGTTGCAGGGCGATGCTTTGCATAAGCTTGGTGAGCATCATCGTTCCGATTCGGTTTTTGAACTATTATTGTACAAAGATGCTGAGAATATTCAGGCTTTAAACAATTATAGCTATTTTCTGGCAATGCGGAACGAGAAAACAGACAGGGCTTTGGACTTAAGTACTAAACTGATTACACTTTCGCCCGATGAGCCGGCTTATCTGGATACTCATGCCTGGGTTTTGTTTGTGAATAAAAAATATGATGAGGCTTTAATTTATATCGACAAGGCACTGGAGAAAGATCAGTCGAATTCAGTTTATCTGGAACATAAGGGAGATATTCTGTATAAAGCCGGAAGACATAGCGAAGCTCTCGAGTTTTGGAAAAAGGCAGCCGAAAATGGAGCAAAAAGTGAGAAATTAAACGAAAAGATTTTGCAAAAAAAGTTGGTTGAATAGTGAAGAATAGGGTTAACATAGTAGTTTTATTGATTCTTGTTTTGCTGATGTTTTCGTGCAAGGTTGTTTTTGTAAATAAAGAAAAAAGCGAAAATCTGCGACCTAACAAACTTTATAAGAGTCTTCTTGATAATGCATTTGAGTTTGACAATATGACTCTAAAGTTTTCGGCAGAATTATTTAGCGGAGAAACTTCGGAGACTTTTAGCGGGATAATTAGAATACAAAGAGATAGTATAATTTGGCTGAGTTTAAGATCATACAATATTGAGGGAGCCAGAGTTTGCATCACTCAGGATAGCGTAAAGTATCTGAACAGAATAGACAACACATATTATCTGGGCGATTTTGCTTTTCTTACCGACAGATTTCAGATTGACCTTGATTACAAAACATTAGAGTCAATATTATCGAACAATTTTTTCTTTTATCCGGCTCCTGAAGATACTCTTAAAGCAATAAGTGATTTTAAGCCTTGCGAAGATTCTACATTTCATTGTATGTCCTCAATATCCAAGCGGAAATATGTTCGGTATTATGTTGATGATAAGGGACAGCAGCGAATCGATCGACGCATGGAAAAGGAGTCGCAGGACACAGCAGGAAGATTGTTCAACAGATACGAGTCGGACGAATTGGTTTATCAAATAGTGAAGGTTGTTCCTGAATTATACAGAGTTCACGATGTGTATGTTGAAAATAATATCCAGCAGCAATCTCTTTACATCCTGTATGGCAAGCAAACATTGGTAGAAACTCAGTTCTTTCCGCACGAAATAACTATTGAACTGCTTACGCCAAAATTCGAAACAAAACTTGTTCTTAGCATCGAATCGGTAACGGTAAATACTACAGACATGTCGTATCCGTTTAAAATATCAGATAAGTATCAGCAAATAATTATAGAATGAAACTATTAAGGCACATATTGACCATAATTGTTCTGCTTTCAGCTTTATCAGGACTTGTTGCCCAAAACAAATCGGAGCTTGAGAAGAAAAAG
Organism: Bacteroidales bacterium; assembly: GCA_028696755.1. Next base: position 15,761 of record JAQVGK010000005.1, read on the forward strand.
AAAAAAACTCAGGATGAGATCAACTATACCAACAAGCTTTTGAAAGAAACTAAAGAAAGTCAGAAAGTTTCCTACAACAACCTTTTGCTAATCAACAAAAATATTGATTCGAGACGTGAACTTATCGAAAATATCAGTGGTGAAGTAAGCGCTACCGATCAGCGAATCCGCGATATCGAGTTTATAATAAGCATAATGCAAGAAGATCTCGAAGTTCTTAAGGCCGATTATGCCGAAATGGTTAGAATTGCATGGAAGAATTCAAACAAATACAACACAATAATGTTTATTCTTGCAGCCGAAGATTTTAACCAAACTTATCTGAGGCTAAAGTATATGCAACAGTTGGCCGAATTTCGAAAAAAGCAATTTATGGCGATAAATTCGCTTACCGATGTGTTGGCAATTCAGTTGCAGGAGCTTAACGAAGCGAAAAATCATAAAACAAAATTGCTCGAGGAAGAAAAAATTGAAGAGCAGAATTTAAAATCAGAGCAGGCCGAACAAGAAAAAACACTAAATAAACTTAAAACTCAGGAGCAGGACCTTAAGAAGAAACTGCAGGATCAGCAAAAGCAGATGGCTCAGGTTCAGAAAGAAATCGAAAAACTTATTGCTGAGGAATCTAAGAGAACATCCGGATCAGCAACCGGGAAATACGAACTTACCCCCGCCGAGAAAATTGTAAGTACAAACTTTGGCAATAATAAAGGCCGATTGCCATGGCCTGTCGAAAGAGGAGTTATTGTTAGTAATTTTGGAAAACAAATGCACCCAGTTCTTACGTCTGTAGAAATTGATAATAAAGGGGTGGATATTTCCACTACCGCTGGATCAAAAGCCAGAGCTGTATTCGAAGGCGAAGTTAGAAAAGTTTTTGCTGTGCCAGGAGCTCAAAATGCTGTAATTATACGTCATGGCGAATACTTATCTGTTTATACTCATCTCGACAATGTGCTGGTTTCGGTTGGAGAAACTGTTGTTACAAAACAAGCGATAGGAACAGTTCATACCGATCAAACGGATAATAAAACAATTTTGCATTTAGAAATATGGAAAGGAAGCGTAGTTTTGAATCCTTCACAATGGCTCGCAAAATAAAATGAACGACTCGTTTCAAATATTAGTACAAAAACTAGATGCTTTTATTAAAAAGTATTATGTAAGCAAAATTCTGAGAGGACTTATTCTTTCTTTCTCGGTTTATATTGCCTGGTATTTGATAATTGTTGTTGCCGAATACTTTGGAAGATTCTCTTCTCCGTTTAGAACGGTCCTTTTCCTGATTACCTCAATCGCTTTTTTGATCATTTTTGTAAGGATGATTCTTATTCCGATTTTAAATTTATTCAAAATAGGAAAAACTCTCGACTATAAAAAAGCTAGCCGTATTATTGGAAATCATTTTCCTGACGTTGCCGACAAACTTCAAAATACTTTGGAACTAAAGGAGTTGTCCGAAACAGATTACGCATTTAGAGACGTTTTAATGGCAAGTATTAATCAACGTACCGAGAAACTCTCGCCAATTCCGTTTGTTTCTGCCATTAATTTGAGGAAAAACTTTAGATATTTTCGTTATTTATTGCCTGTTTCTATTGTTGCTTTGATTCTTTTTATTGTATGGCCAAATATTATAACTGAAGCTACCGAGCGAATTATAAATTTTGATAAACAGTATGTGCCGCCTGCACCATTTACCTTCGAGGTTATTAATGATACTATGCAGGTTAAAAAGGGTAAGGATTTTACATTAAAAGTTAGTGCAAAAGGTCAGTATTCTCCCGATCAGGTAATGATAAACTATTCGGGCAATTCATTTTATATGGAGAAAGAGTCTAACGGGATTTTTACATACAAGTTTAAAAATCTTAACAATAATCTTAAGTTTGATTTATCTGCACTCGAAGTAAAATCGGCTCAGTACGAGATTAAGGTTTTACCAGCTCCTGTAATAATTGACTTTAAAGTTTTAGTGAAAGCTCCAGGTTATACTGGAATTGGTGAAAAAGTTTACAATAACTCGGGCGATTTAAATGTTCCGGTCGGTTCTGAGCTTATCTGGACATTTAACACCTCAAATCTTAACGATTTGTCGGTTGTTTTTGATACAATTACAGTACATGCTGTAAAAAACAATAGCTCGTTTAGTTTAAAGCGCCGTGTTTTAAAGTCGGGAATGTATTCGGTTAATGTTAAAAATGAGTTTTTTAGCGAGAGTACAGGAGTCAATTATCAGTTAAGTGTTATTCCCGATTTATATCCGACGGTGAGTGTTAAAACAATTACAGATTCAGCACAATTTACAATAGTTTTCTTTAATGGTTTTATTGATGATGATTATGGATTTTCTGGATTAAGTTTTAATTGCATTCCTGGCGAAAAAAGCGATACTCTAATCAAAATAAATGTTCCGTTCTCAAAATCTGTTACTTCTCAAGACTTCTACTTTGCTTTCGATTTTTCGGAGTTGGATGTGAAAGGAAGAAATGTTAGCTATTATTTCGAAGTTGCAGATAATGATGGAGTTAATGGAGCAAAGAGGTCGCGCACGCAAGTTATGGAGTTTGTTGTTCCAACAGCTGATGATTTGCAACAAATGACTGATAAAACAAATGAGGATACCGAAAAGAAGATTGATGAGGCTAAAGATATAAGCAACCAGTTGAGAAAGGATATTGAAGATATGCAGAAAAAGCTGTTAAGCGAACAAATGACTCCTTTTGAGAGGAATCAGATGCTTCAGCAAATTTTCGACAATCAGACAAAACTTGAGAACATCATGGATGATATCAAGAAAGAGCAGTCGAATATGCAACAATATAAAGAGCAGTTCTCGAAGAATGAAGAGTTGATTAAAAAGCAGCAGGAGATTAATGAATTGATGGAAAGCATCATGGACGAAGAGATGCAAAAGCTACTTGAGGAGCTTCAAAAGTTAATGGATGAATTTAATAAAGATGAGTTTTTCAAGATTGCCGAAGAAATGAAATTTAATTCGGAGGAGATGGAGAAGCAAATGGACAACACTCTCGAATTGCTTAAGAAAACCGAAGTAGAAGAAAGACTAAAAAATACCGCCGATCAGCTTGATGAACTTGCGAAAGAACATGAAAAATTATCGGAGCAAACTAAAGATAAAGAGTTGTCGAACGACGAACTTTTAAAAAAGCAGCAAGAGCAAGAAAACGAATTCGAGAAAATAAAAAAAGATTACGAAGAAACTTTAAAAAAGAATTCGGAACTTAAAGAGCCGATGGATTTGAATGATTATCAGGAAGAAATGCAGGAAATTTCTGAGACTTTTGAGCAATCGGAGCAGGAAATGAAAGAGAATAAAAACTCCAAGGCTTCTAAATCGCAAAAACAAAACTCCGACAATATGAAAAAAATGTCGGAACAAATGCAGAGCGATATGCAATCGCAGGAAATGGAAGCAATGCAGGAAAATATTGAGGATATTAGACAGGTGCTTGAGAATTTGATTACATTTTCGTTCGATCAAGAAGAAATCCTTACCGAGCAAAAAGGCTTAAGCCCAAGAGATCCGCGTTACAAAGAGTATATTGTAAAACAAAAAAACGCTGGCGATAATTTTAAAATCATCCGAGATTCGCTAAATGCAATGGCAGGCAGAATTCCAGAGTTGGGGCCACTGGTTGACAAAGAAATGACTGCTATACATAAAAATCTTGATGTTATTATGTCCGAAATTGGTGATAACAGAAGATATTTGGTTGAGTCTTCGCAGCAATTGGTAATGACTTCGGCAAACAATTTGGCGCTTCTTCTTATGGAGCTGATGGAACAAATGCAGCAGCAAATGTCGCAGCAAATGAGTGGAGATGGACAGTGTAATAATTGCACAAAAAATGGAAAGGGAAAACCTGGAGGCCAAATGCGGGATCTGCAGCAAGGGATGAAACAGCAAATGCAGGATATGATTAACATGATGAAAGAGGGTGGAAAGAATCCTGGTGGAAAGCAAAGTGAACAGATGGCCAAAATGCTGATGCAGCAGGAAATGATGCAGCAAATGATGAACGATATGATGAATAGCGGAATAAGTCCCGAATCGGCCAAAATTCTGAAAGATATTAATAGAATGATGGACCAGAATCTGTCGGATATCATTAACGGAAAAATCACACAGACGACTATTAATCGGCAGGAGCAAATTTTAACCAGATTGTTACAAGCCGAGAATAGTGAAAGAGAAAGAGAAGTGGATAATAAACGTAAATCAAACGAAGCTAAGGATTATAAACTAAGTAATCCCGATAAAGCCTTTAAGGAAAAAGAAAAGGAGATTCGCTTTAACGAGTTACTTCAAATGTCGAATCTTAAACTAAATACCTTTTACAATAACAGATACAAAGAGTATTTGAAAAAATTAAGTCAAGACTAATTATGGCAGTAAGTTTCTTTAACGAAGACGTACCAAAACCGTCTTTGAAATATACGGGAGTGAAAAAATGGCTAACAACCGAAATCGAGAACATGGGTTTTGTTGTTGGAAATATTAATTACATATTTTGCTCGGATGAGTATTTGCTGGAAATGAACCGGAAACATCTTGAGCATGATTATTACACCGATATAATAACCTTTAACTATTGCGAGGATAAAGAGATTTCTGGCGATATGTACATAAGCGTTGACAGGATAAAAGAAAATTCGGTGCTACTCGGAACTGGCGATTCGGAAATTTACCGTGTAATTATTCATGGTGTGTTGCATCTGTGTGGATATGAAGATGATACCGACGAAGAAACCGAAGTTATGCGACAGAAAGAAGACGAAGCTTTGTTAAGGCTTGATCTTATCTGATTACTTTTGAGGATTGTTTTGTCTAAAAGTAACAGCTTCGTTGTAATAGTAGTCAGCCTTTTGAATGTTACCCTGATTTCTAAAATAAGAACTTAAGGTCATTGCAATGTTGAAGTTGCCCTTAAATTTCTCAAAGGCAATTTCCCAATTCTCGATTGCTTTAACAGTATCTCCAGAAAGCAAATAATAGTTTCCTTTATCAACATAGCCAACATCTTTATTTGGGTCAAGACCAATTTCCAAATCAACTATTGTAATAGCATTTGTAAAATCATTAACGGATAAAAAGTAATTCTTAATGTCTTTAAGTACTGCTGGGGTTAGATTTTGCTTCTTAAGATTTTGAGATGCTTTTATGTAAAACTCGGTGCACCTTGCCGTGTCTCCTAAAGCTAGATGCGATTTGCCGCTAAATAGATAAGCTTTATCTAACTCCTTGTCTTTATAGTTTTGATTTTTATTGATATAGTCTTCAAAATCAATAATGCTTTGTTTGTAATTGCCCAAATAATAGTTTGTAATTCCCCTGTTTAGATATGCAGCAGCAATTGTAGAGTCAACATCTAAGCACTTTGTAAATTGTTTCTCGGCAAGTTCGTAATTCTGATAAAGAATCATGTTGATGTAACCTAAATTATGCCAAGGATTAGAATATGTTGAGTCAACTTCTACCGAGCGATTAAAATATTTTATAGCCTCTTCAATCTGGCTTTTGTAATTAACAATAGGTTGATTTTTCTTTATCGCTGTGTAAACTTCGCCAATTAACAGATTGCCATAAAGAGTATTTGCTTTTGCCGAGTTCTCGAGATACTCTATGTCGTGACTAAAAAGAGTTTTACGGTCTTTCCAGTCAGCGTTTCGGTAAATCGAAATAATAGCGTTCGGGAAAATTATTATCAACGAAAGAGCAAGCACTAAACTCTTTTTAGATTTGCTAAGCTTAACAGAATAG
>JAQVGK010000307.1 GCA_028696755.1 Bacteroidales bacterium
AAAGTAAATGCATAAACTTTCATTTTTGCAAATCAAGCCTAATGATTAGTTTTGCAGAAAAAACAAAATGGAAAGAATTCAGAAAAACCCCGAATACGTTGACACGGTAAGATTTGTAAAAAGCGAAGATTTAAATCATCATGGAACCCTGTTTGCTGGTCGAACTGCCGAATGGTTTGTTGAGTCAGGATTTATTGCAGCGGCATCTTTGGTTAATCCCAAAGGAGTGGTTTGTTTAAAAATACACGGAATGCTTTTTACAAAACCTGTAAAACCAGGTGCAATTTTAAACTTTATATCCAAAATCGTTTACACTGGCAAATCAAGTTTGGTGGCATATATTAAAGTGTTGAGTAAGCAAAACGGCGATTTATTAGTGGATGGGTTCATTACATTTATCTATGTTGATGAAACAACAAAAGCTGCTGCACACGGAATTGAAATCGTTCCCGAAAGCGAAGAAGATAAAATGCTGTATCAAATGGCAGTGGAGTTGAAGAAGTAGGGCGGAAAGCAGAAGGCAGAAGACAGAAGGCAGAAGACAGAAGACCTGTCAGTGTCCTTCGGACCTGACAGTGTCGCCTGGCGATGGCTCGGACCTGACAGTGTCGCCGTGCGGTAGACGCGTTAGCTTCCGTTTTCCGACTTCCATTTTCCGACTTCGGAATAAACTTAATCATAGTCAAATCTGTTATAATAAAAAACAAAACATGAGCAAAATTGCAATAATCGCAGGATCAACAGGATTAGTTGGTAGCGAACTTCTAAATCAGCTTTCGGAATCGGGAAATTACTCAGAGATTATCGTGCTTGTAAGAAAGCCTTGCAGAGTAAATTTGCCAAATGTTAGGGAATTAATTGTGGATTTTGACAAACTCGAAGATTATTCCAGCGAAATAAAGGCCGAACATCTCTATATTTGTCTCGGTTCAACAATGAAAAAAGCTAAAACTCAAGAGAACTTCCGCAAAATTGATGTCGAATACCCAATAAAGTTGGCCGAAATTGCTGCAAAAAACAAAACCACAGCAGTAGCAGTAATTAGCTCGATGGGCGCAAACAACAAATCATCCATTTTCTACAATCGTATGAAAGGACTTATGGAAGAAGGCATTGCAAATTCGGGAATAAAATCGGTAAATATTTTCCGTCCTTCACTACTTCTCGGTAAACGAAAAGAGTTTAGATTTGGTGAGAAATTCGCAATAATCATGATGCGTCCAATAACATTTCTATTTTTTGGACCGCTAAAAAAATACAGACCTGTGAAAATAGAAAGGCTTGCAGCAGCAATGATGAATAGTTTAAATGACACAAAACCGGGATTAAATATTTTGGGGAACGAAGAGTTTGTATGATGGATCTTGAAACGAAAGTATTATAATACCTTTAATCAATCAGTGCTCTAATGTGTGCAAATTTGATTTTATAAGTTTATGATTTGTGTCACTAACTTTTGCTTTTATCGCAAAATCACTCCAATTCTCAACTATCTTATTTATTGTATCAATAATTTGATCCCCCTTCTTAATATTATTTTCATTTGCAACTGACATAAGATCACTCTTTTTAATTTCACTATGCTTTCCGTTAACACTTAAAGTTTGCTGTTTAACCCAAATATTATTTGGATCATAAGCATAACAAATATCGTACGCAGGCGCTAATTCCCAAACTCCATCCTTTTTAAGTCTAAACGAAAAATTCTTTGTGTGATCATCGCAATTGGTGGCGAAGACATTAAAGACCATTCTTCTGAACATCTGTTCCGCTTGAGGATATGGAAGTCTTAGCATTCGCATGGTCTGAAAAACCTGTTCGTATCCATAGGCATGAAGATTTCCGTAATCAAAATGATTTATTCCACATAGAGTTTGAATATGGTGTTTTGTGTTACTATCTTCTCTATCGAATCGTTTTGTCATAAAGTGAGCTCTGCCGTTTTCTTCTAGTAAATCACATTCTGTCATTTCGATACCACATTCTTTTGCCATCAAATGATAGGCATACTCAATTCTTCCCCAGCCGCTGCTCTCGCCAAACTGCTCGCCACTTACACCATCAAGTTTCAACAACCAATGTGAGAATCCATTTGGAACCTTTGTTTGTCCCGACCTCAGCTCTCTGGTTCTTTCATTAAAAGCAATAATTGCTTTTGGTCTAGCTCCACCAGCCGACGCACCTATTTTGAGAATTTGTTGCATCGCCTGATTTTCATCAATACTCAAACTAGTTTCGAAACTTTCTCTACTTGTAAGCATCTTTTGAGCAATTTCGACTAAACTTTGTATTTCGACAGAAAATGTATTTTTACTTGCTCTCCATTGGCTAGGTTCAAATTCCAAAGCACCCATTCCGCGAGTTCCAATAAAACACAGTTTCTCCACAGGGTTCATACTGCGTGGTGCTCTTCCGTTTTGTGCTAACCATTTATCAATTAACAGATTTCCATATTTATCTGGTAGTGAATCAGCCAGTAAACCAGGTAATCCTTTAAAAGTGTCTTCATAACTATCTTTTGATGGCAACAATTCAGGAAAACTATATACACGATCGCCACTTCGCAAAGGCATTTTTAATGGCGATAGATCCCACTGTTTTTCCAAAAACTTTTTGTCGTACTGAAAACTGGCGAGGCTTTTTTTATTATCCCATATCACAGCACCAACAACGGTATCCCATATTTTAACAATAGCATAATCTACCATCCTAAATCTTTGTTTAAATCAGTTTTAGATTCTTTTTTCCTTGCACGCAATCGTTTGCTCTCTTTCATCTTTGCATACTGTATTGGACTTATCTTCTCTTCAAAAGTAAATATATTCAATAAATGCAGGAGATTGAGAACTCTTAACAATTGTATCAGCGAATTTAATGTGATGGATTCTCCATTTTCTATCTTAACAATTGTTGATCGATTTATTCCTGCATCCTCAGATAATTGCGATTGCGTTCTATTATCTTGCAGACGCTTTTGCTTTATAAATTCACCAATCAAAGCAATTATTGAATTATTGCTCATTGCCAGCCAGTCAATGTTGCTATTGTCCATCATTATATGTGTTTTAAATGTTTAATGTTGTTAATTTCCAGCAAAGATACAAAATAATTGTTCAAACTCAAAATATGTGACAATTTTATTGATAAATTGTTGCAATATTCCATCATTATGTCAAATTATTGATTTAATGTTGTGTTTTCGCAATATCTGAATTAATACCTTAAATCCGCAAGCGGTTTGCGTAACGAAGGGCTGAAATGCATGACAGATGGGGTGAGCGCAGATATGAGCACAGTAAGCGTAGCCGTAGCTACATTTCGACGCCGCTCAATGCAGCGCGGTTAGGAGCGGAGTATCGAGCATTTCCACAGGTGGCATGTAGTTCAGACATGTAGTAGTAAACTGTTTGCGGATTTAAGGTAATATAATAAATCAAAATTATATGACATTTTTAACCAATACAACACCACATTTATTTTATAAATGCATCCCACAACACCTCCAGCGGATGCAGAGCCTTTACGCCAGTGCCATCCTCAATCTGACAGCGACAACTGGTACCAACTGCGACAATTATGGTTTGTTCGTCTGCTTTTCGGATTTCGGGGAAGAGAACCATCTCGCCAATTTTCATCGAAAGATCGTAATGCTCTTTTTCGTAACCAAACGAGCCAGCCATTCCACAGCAGCCGCTAGGAATTTCCGACACATTATAATTAACAGGTAGAGATAATATCTGCTTGGTATATTTTGTTGTTATAAGCGACTTCTGCTGGCAATGTCCATGGAATTTAATTTTGGCCGGAGTTTCTGTGAACATAGAATCTGTAATATTTCCCTTATCAATTTCGGCAGCCATAAACTCATCGAACAAAAAGCAATATTTTGCAAGATTCTTCGCAGCTGCTTTATTCTCGGTCTCCGCCAAATCGGGATATTCGTCCCTAAAACTTAAAATTGCAGATGGTTCGATTCCCACAAGAGGAGTATCGGGACCAATTATATCTTTAAGTGCTTCGATGTTTCGGTTTGCAATACTTTTTGCCCTACGTATTAAACCTTTGCTCAACCAAGTTCGTCCACTAAAACTAACTGGAGCAATTTTTACTTCATAGCCAAGCCTTTCGAAAAGCAAAATTGCTTTTATTCCGATGTCGCTCTCGAGATAATTGGTAAACTCGTCGTTAAACAGATAAATGGTTTTCTTTGGCGAAACAGGCTTCTGTCTTTCGGTTTTTGCATTAAGTTTTGTGAGATTGGTTTTACTCATCAATGGAAAATTCCTTTGGCGGTTAAAACATATTAAAGTTTTTACCAATCCCGACGAAATTTTATTTTTAAGGAAGAAGTTTGCAAAACTAGGCATCAAAGAAAACATTTTATGCACCACAGGCAAATATGCCACTGCGAGCGAACGCATTGGGATGCCTTTTATATCGTAGTAATGCTGCAAAAACTCCATTTTAAGTTTCGCCACATCAACACCCGACGGGCACTCCGATTTACAAGCCTTGCACAACAGGCACAAATCTAAAACTTCGTATAGCTCCGAAGAAACAAAAGGAGTTTCGCTTGGCGAATTCGATAAAATCTCTCTTAGCATATTTGCCCTTGCACGAGTAGAGTTTTTCTCATCGCGTGTAGCCTGAAAGCTTGGACACAATGTTCCACCGATAACATGCGATTTGCGACAGTCGCCAGATCCGTTGCATTTTTCGGCAGTGCGAATAAATCCGCCATCAGCCGAAAAGTCAAAAATTGTTTCTATCTCTCTTGTTTTCTTGCCTGGTTCGTACCTTAGCGAAGAGTTCATTGCAGGAGTGTCTACAATTTTGTTTGGGTTAAAAATATTTAGAGGATCCCAGGTTTGTTTAATTTCTTTAAGTACAGAA
>JAQVGK010000308.1 GCA_028696755.1 Bacteroidales bacterium
GTTTATTCCTATTTTGGGATTTGTTGCTAGCGCTGCCATTACAGGAGTTCACCTCCTAGCTCCATATCGCCGTTATATCTCCGATGCCGAAAACTTTTTTGCCCGAATTCTCATTAAAATCGTTACAATTTTGTTCTTTATCTTAGGCGCTGGAGCAGGTTTTATTGCTGCACCAATTTACTGTTTGATAAGGTACAATATCGTAAAGAATCAATTTAGGTTGAAATACGGGAAAATTGAGTTTAATGTTGGCAAAGTTGGAGAAAAGTTGAAGGGAGAAAAATCTCTCGAAAAACAATAACAATTATTTAACAGTAATAAGAAAAATTATTGTATCTTTGCACGCTTTTTCAGATACAGTAATCAATACAATATTGTTTTCACAATTCATTGATTATCAGCATCTTAAAAAATTTTAAATGATTATTTACGCTTGAAAAATTTTAATATTTTTCAAAAAAAACATCTTATTTTAACAACATGTCATTAAACAAATTAAGAAACATTGGGATTGCGGCGCACATTGATGCAGGAAAAACAACAGTAACAGAACGTATTTTATTCTTTACAGGCACAAACAGAAAAGTTGGCGAAACACACGACGGTCAGGCTACTATGGACTTTATGAAACAAGAGCAGGAACGCGGTATTACCATTGCTTCGGCAGCTATTACTTGTAAATGGAACGATCATCAAATTAATTTGATTGACACTCCTGGTCACGTTGACTTTACTGTTGAAGTAGAAAGATCTCTACGAGTAATTGATGGAATGGTTGCAGTATTTTGTGCAGTTGGTGGTGTTGAGCCTCAAAGCGAAACAGTTTGGAATCAGGCCGACAGATACCGAGTTCCAAGAATTGCATTTATTAATAAAATGGACCGCACAGGTGCCGATTTTCAGGAAGCTGTAAATCAGATGAATAAATATCTTGATGCTAATGCAGTTCCATTTCAATTACCTATGGGTGCAGAAGACAGTTTTAAAGGCACAATTGATTTAATAAACAGAATTGCATTTACATTTGAAAACAACCAACGTCAGGAAAATCCTATTCCTGCCGAATATAAAGATCAGGCAGAAGCTGCAAGAAATTTTATTGTTGAAAAATTATCAGATTTTGATGATGAAATTGCTGAACTTTTCTTAGAAGAACAGGACATTCCTGCCGAAATGCTTATGAAAGCTGCCCGCAGTGCAACTTTAAAACTATTAATTACTCCAGTGTTCTGTGGAGCAGCATACAAAAATATTGGAATGCAATTGCTACTTGACGCAGTTGTAAACTTCCTCCCCTCTCCTGTGGATGTTGGAGCAGTGGTTGGAGATGATTTGGATATAGCAGACAAAACTCATTCGAGAAATCCTTCATCAAGCGATCATTTTGCAGCTTTGGCTTTCAAATTAATTAATGATCCTTATGTTGGACAGCAAACATTTATCCGCATTTTCTCTGGAAAGTTAACAAACGGAATGCAGATTTACAACTCATCTAAGTTAAAATACGAACGTGTAGGACGAATTTTCAGAATTAAAGCAAAAGAACGCGAAGAAATTCACGAAGCTGGAGCTGGCGAAATTGTTGCTTTGGTTGGAATGAAATATTCAAAAACTGGAGATACTTTATGCGATCCAGATAATCCACTTTTATTAGAAAGAATACATATTCCTGTCTCGGTAATTGAATTAAAAATTCAGCCAGCTAAGCAAAAGGACAAAGATAAATTGGGTGAAGCATTATCGAAACTGGTTAACGAAGATCCATCTTTTAGTGCACGCTATGACGAAGAAACCGAGGAAACCATTATTGCCGGAATGGGCGAACTTCACCTCGAAATAATGGTTGACAGACTTAAAGAAGAATTTAAACTCGAAGTCGAAGTTGGCGAGCCATCTGTTGCTTTCCGCGAAACAATTACCGAAGCTGTTGAGTCAAACTACAAGCACTCAAAACAAACTGGTGGTAAAGGTCAGTATGCTCACACTGTTATCAGAATGGAACCAAATTCAGGCAATGGATACGAATATATCGATATGATCAAGGGTGGAGCTATTCCAAGTGAATATATTCCATCTGTCGACAAAGGTATTCGCAGAATCATGGATCGCGGTATTCTTGCTGGATTTCCAGTTGTGGACGTAAAAGTTGTTCTCGTTGACGGAACTTTCCACCCAGTTGACTCTTCCGATATGGCCTTCCAGGTTTGTGGTGAAACTTGTTTCAAACAAGGTTTTATGAAAGCAAAACCAATATTACTCGAGCCGGTTATGAAAGTCGAAGTTAACACTCCTGATGACTATATCGGAGACGTTGTAGGAAACTTAAATCGCCGCAGAGGAAAAATCGAATCAATGCGTCGTTATAGAAAAGGTTCGCAAAAAATCACCGCTTTGGTTCCACTAATGGAAATGTTTGGATATTCTACACAACTAAGAAATATTACTTCGGGAAGAGCAAATTATTCGATGGAATTCTACCGATACATTGCTCTGCCATCAGGTGTTCAAGAAGATGTTTTGAAAAAACTGAGAGAAAAGAAGGATAAATAGTCTGAAGTTGGAAGTGCGGAGTGCGGAGTGCGAAGTTGTTGCTTACGCGACCTCCGAACTTCGCACTTCGAACTCCGAATTTTGCACTCCCAATACCCTAGGCACTTTTTTTGTTTTACTTTTTTTATTAGTTTTGTAACCTATAAAAACTGTTGTTATGAAATATTTATTTGTATCCCTCGTTTGCTTAATCGCACTTAACAGTGTTAATGCTCAGCAAAAAAGTAATATTGTGAACAATAACAATGATTTCGCATTTAGCATGTTTGCAGAAATTTGCAAAAGCGACACTACAAATGTTTTCATCAGTCCTATTAGCATTTCGTCGGCCTTGTCGATGGCTTACGACGGAGCAAAAGGCAAAACTGCAAAAGAAATGCGCAATGTGCTAAAATTCAGCAAAAGTCAGGCTGAATCGCATCGCGAAATTACGGATTTGTTAAAAAATTACAATTCGCAGGAAAACAGTATTTTTAAGATTGTAAACGCTGCCGTTGCGCAAGAGAAATACAAATTCCTCGAATCATATTTCGCTTTATTAAAAGACTACAACGCAGAGATTACAACTGCTGATTTTAAAGATGTTGCTAAACGTGAAGAAGCTCGTCAAAAAATCAATAAATGGGTAATGGACAATACCAACAATAAAATCGAAGAACTTGTTGACAAAAGTTCGCTCGACGAATTAACACGCTTGGTTCTGCTAAATGCTATTTATTTTAAAGCTGATTGGAAATACTCTTTCTCTGAAGAGCATACCCGACAAATGGTATTTTATGGCGAAAAGCGTCAGTATATTGCCTCTTATATGAATATCAGAGAGAAGTTTAGATATTACCAAAATGACACACTTACAGTGATTGAAATTCCTTACAAAGACAATCAAGCATCAATGTATATTTTATTTCCTGCTGAAGGAACAATGATAAACGACTTTAGCAAAAGCTTGACTTATAGCGATTTTTGCAAGTGGGAGAAAAGCTTAAACGAACAACTGATTGATCTAAAATTACCTAAATTTAAAATAAATGCTCGCTATAAACTAAAAAATCAGCTAATGTCGTTGGGAATGATTTCGGCATTTACAAATTCGGCAAACTTTGGAAAAATGAATGGACGTAGCGACCTTATGATTGATGAAGTTATTCACCAAACTTTTATCGAAATTGATGAAAAAGGAACTGAAGCTGCTGGAGCTACTGCTGTTGTAGTTCGTGAGAAATCTGCGCCACAGCCAGTTTACATCAATCTAAACCGTCCATTTGTGTTCTTGATTAAAGAAAATTACAAAGGCTCGGTTCTTTTCCTCGGGAAATTTAATAATCCAGTAATGAATTCGGAAAAGTAAGAACAAATTAAACTATTTAGGACAAATTTAATGATATTTTCTATTTTGGGCATGGAGCATGGAGCATGGAGCATGGGGCAATTGGTGCTGAGAAATAACACTCTGCTTATTCTAAAATTTAGCACAATGTTTTTATTAGCACAAATGTTATTCTCTCTACAATTTAAGCCCCATGCGCCATGCGCCATGCTCCATGCAATTTTATATCGTAGCTTTTTTATAATTTTATTCCTACAACCAGCTAAATACATACAACAATTTAAACTTAGACCAGAATGAAGAAAATAATTTTATTTACATTAAGCCTAATTGTTTGCTCCGCTGCATTTGCTCAGTTCGGATATAAGCATAAACTCGACACGGTAAATGGAGTCGAAATCTCATACAAAATTGTTCATGCAAAACATTTCGACAAAGAAAGTCCCGCTCAATTGCGAATAAAACTTAAAAATCTTAATTCGCATGATGTAAATGTGAAATTTAGCATTGAATATTCGATTGATTTTACAAAAAAATATAATAGTGGTGGAGTCGAAATTTGTATTGCTGCCGGGACTTCAAAAGCTGGAACAATAAGCGGATTGGCTTTTGAGTTAAACACAAACGACATTAAAATATTCGAAGGCGAAAATGCCGAATGGGAATTTATACGATTTGATGTTGAACAAATTGATGATTGCAAAGTTTTAAATGATTAATAACCAACTAAATTTTAACCAAAGATGAAAAAATTATTTTTATTGATTATTCCAGCAATGATGCTATTTGCATGTAATAATGCCGAAAAGAAAACAGACGACAAATGTTGTGATAAAGAAAAGTGCGAACAAACTTCATGTACAAAAGATATGATGACTGTTGATAGCTTGCTTGCAAATCTTGAATCATATGTTGGCAAAGAAGTCAAAGTTTGTGGAAAATGTAT
>JAQVGK010000309.1 GCA_028696755.1 Bacteroidales bacterium
ACAAGTGATACTTTTCAAAAAAACTTGGATGTAAATTTACTAAAAATAACTACCCCTTTGATATTCCTCAATCAGTTTTGTTCTTACATTAATAAACAAACAACAGAGCATAAGTGAAAGAAAAGTTATGATGAAAATTATTCTTTTATTTTTTTTTGTATCTTGTGCACATTAATCAACCAAAAAGAATAACTATGAAAACACTAATTTTTACAATTTTAATCTCTTTCATTGTCTTTCCTTTATCTAATGAGAATAAAGCTAAGGATGATAAAACAGTTACACTTAATCAGGTAAGCTCACTATTGAGTCCATATCAAGGCAACGAAACCTATGACTTTATTCAAAACAAAGTTGAATATAAGTATATAGAAGAACAAAAATATGATGATGTTTTTGAAGAATCTGCAGTAATCTATGCAACGATCAAACAGTTAAGAGAAACTGTTAATGGTATTAACAACGGATCAATTGCCGAAGACAACGAATTTGCTGTGCTGAGTATTGGTTTCGCTGTAAATGATTTGCCCAAAATGGATGAAAGGATAAAAGAACTTACAGCAGAAACAAAAACTATGAAACCCACTGAGGATTTTACTGGATAAAAGGCTTTAAAAGCAGGTAAAGCATTAGATGGACTTAATATGTCGAAAAACTATCTGCAGCAATCTGCAGAATTACTTCCTGTTTTAATGACTGATGTAACAGAAGTGTCGCAACGAGTGCTTAAAGAATAGACTGATATTATATAAGTTGTGCATTACTCCATTAATTCCTTACTATAGGGGGATAAAGCTTCGAGAGCTAATTGGATAAAGTTTTCGGGGCTTAATCCTATTTTTTCACATTCTAGAATATTTTCACGTTTAACCGATGCTGCAAATCTCTTGTCTTTCATTCGCTTAATAACCGAGCTTGCCTTTACCGACGAAATTCGTTTATCGGGATAAACCAAAGCTGTTGCGAAAATCATTCCGCTTAAGGTTTCGCCAGCAGCAAGAGCATGATGAAATTTGGTGGTTCTTGATGAAGGAGCAGAATCTTCGTTATGAAGCGAAATTGCTTCAATAACATTTTCAGGAACACCAGAATCTCTCAGAATAGGAATACATTCCTGTCCATGAGTTTTTGGATTTCCTTCGGTAAATTCAACATCTAAATCGTGTAGTAATCCAGCTAGTCCCCACTCCTCTTCGTTCTCGCCCAAATGCTGCGCTAGCTTTCGCATAATAAGCTCTGATGCTAACGAATGGGATATCATGCGGGGATTTTTGACGTAGGTGTTTAGTAGAGATAAGGCAATGGTTCTGTTCATAATTCCATAATAATTTTGAAATTAATATTTTTTGATAACAACGCCCACGTCATCAATAATAATATCTTGTTGTGAATTATTCCATACATAAACTTTTAGCACACCTCCTTTATGAGAATTTTGCAAAATCAAAAAATTCCTGATATAATTCCAATTGTTTTTGTTGACAATTTGTCGTTTAAAGACCTCTCCTTTCCAATTATTCTGGCCATCTGGATAGTCAACCGAAATCACAAACGCAATATTTTTAGTGTCATTATTATCATTGGATAAAGCCCAACATCCAGCCGAAAAAATATACCATCCTTGCGTGAGAGAATCTAATTGACAAGAAAAAGACGGTGAAAAACATTTAGGTTTAAGAACAAACGCTTTATGTCCAGAAAAAGCCTGACTGCACAACAGTTTTCTATCATAATAAGACCATTCATCACCAATGAAGTTATTGTTTTCAAAAGTAACTTTCTCTTTATAAAGCGGTAAACAAGTATCAGCCATTCCTGGATTATAAAACTTCGGATAGTCAGTAACGTCTTTATAAACTATATTTTCCCAGCAAATGTCAAGTTTTTTGGTCAGGATTTTAGGATTTGATGAAATAAACATAATTCTCTTGACTGTACCCACCTTATCAAAAGTTAAGGAATATGGATTTAACCAAAGCCCATAAACTGCATTCTTAGGAACAATTCGATATTTATGTATTTCTCCCGAACTTAATTCCATTAAAATCCAAAATTGTTCATCTCTGAAAGTAAAACTTTTCAGGCTTTGGGCAAATGATTTATCAAACTGCAATTTCGCTCTTTGAAGGCTTCCTGCTTCATAATCAGGAACATCAATCCATTGGTTCCAAGTATAATCAGCTTTTTCTGACACAGAAGTTTCAACTTCGAGCTTTGTTTCCCGCTTTTGGAGTAAAATAACATTCTGATCAGAATATACCGTTTTGTAACACCTGATTAGTTCGACGATTGTTTGAGGTTCATCGTTTAGTAGATATCTAAAATCAATACTATTCAATGTGCCACCATTCATCCCGAATGAAATATCAACACTATGCCAAATTATAAATTCAGCAGATTTATCGGATGCAATGTATTCTGCATTCTGTTTATCCAACCAACCCGTATAAGCGGCATAGCTTTGAATAACAACCCTCGGCTTCCATTTTAAATTATTAGCTGCGATAATAGAGTAATCCCAAGGATATACATCAACATTTGATTGCCCAATAATGTTTAAAACACTATCAGAAAGCTTATTTTTTGCAATTAGCTTATTTGATATTTCGTTGTTCTTTTCTTGCAACAAATTATACTGCGATACAAATTCAATAAAGTTATTTGACTTATTAATAATCACACTTGGAGTCTGATAATATAACGCATTCTGATTATTAAATGTCAAAGCAAAAATTGCTAAAACAGAAAAAACTAGATTTTTTATTCTATTTGTTTGGCTAAATAAATTATAAACAGTAAAAACAATAATCACAAATGATGTCATTCCATTTACATGATGTGTATCCTGTCTTGCCATACCATGTTTCCAGACAGCAAAAAGACAAAAAAATGCAAGTAATCCGAAGAACAAAGAACGTTTCTCCTTATTGACAAATGTCAGCATTGTAAAAATAAAGAATAAGACCAAAAACCACCAGTTATTATCTTGATAAATAGATGCAGCAGAAGAATTATCCTGAGCTAAATTCATTATTCCGTAAAGATAAGTGAAATAACCTTTAAACGTACCAAACATTATAAGCCAGAACAACATTAAAGAAGCAAAAATAGCCACTATTTCTATAATTAAAAGCTTCACATTTCTTGAAGATACGAAAAAGTACAATAATGAAACAGCTGTGATAGCACCAGAAAGTATTGCTACATAAGATTTTACATAAAATGCAAAAACGAACAAAGCAAACGAAACATACTTAAAAAGATTGCGTCCTGTTGAAAAATAATTACAATTAAGAAGTAGAATATTTACAAGTATTAGATGATTAAAATTCGATATTATAGCAAGGAAATAACTCACAATAAATGAGAAAATGAAACTATATTTTGTATCATTAGATTTTATTAATGATAGAACATTCCAGAACAATAGTACTTTAAGAATCATTGTTACCAAGTTCACGAGCAATGCATTTTCTGGCAAAGGATACATAAAAAAAGCAAGCGGTCCATGTGGAAAAATTATTGAAATCCCATCCGAGAGACCAGTTGTGAATAAATGATTAAAAACCCATACTAAACTGGGATCTATTCCTGTCTCAAATGTCCAATCGTTCTCAGGAAAAGTCCCTATGGAAATTAATATTCCTGAAATGAATATTGTTGTGACTCCGATCCAATTATAGCTTGCTAGTTTAGGTATCTTTAACTTTAAAACATTCATTATGCGAATTTTTTGCAAAAATAACATTATTATTTACCAAGGGAATAAATCATTTGCTATATTTGTTTAAATAAACATATCATATATGAAATCATTATTACAAATTCTCATATTTACATTTCTTTCCACACCAATCTTTTCGCAAACCCCAAGCGCCAATGCAGGTGCCGATACATACTTTTGCGGACATTCGGGGAATTTGCATGCAATACTTACTGAAGGAACTGGCACTTGGACAAGCACATTACCCGCGCATGTAACTATTAGTGATCCATCTGATCCTGAAAGTGAAGTACACTGTGATATTTTAACGAGTGGTAATCCCACCTATCCATATATAGATTTTATTTGGACAGTTACTCTCGGAGAAGAAACCGATAGCGATACTGTCAGTGTACAGTTCATCAGGATTCCTTCGAGCGAAATAGATTTTATTCCGGCAAAATGCTTTGGTGAGTCTTTTACAATTGCAGCGGCTGAGGACTCGTTAGCAACTTACCATTGGAATTTTAATGATGGGGTAGTTGATGAAACTTTTACAAATGCTTTTGGTGGTGTTTTTCAAAACTTCGTTCATTGGGATGGTACAGATACTGCTCATATAATAAGTCTTATTGCAACAAACTACTGGGGATGCCAGAGTCCGATAAATGTCGATACTATTTATGAGCCGTTAATTCCAACTTTTGAAACAGAAATTTATTCAGACACATGTTTGCTTGGGAAAGGTGCAATTGTTTTTGCAGATACTTTGGGAACATCAGCATTTTTCTGGATAAATGAAGGAGTCGGTCCTGAATACGGCACCAGCTTTACCAGAATAAATAATTTACCGGCAGGAGTTTATGATGTTGAAATCAGTTATCTAACCCCAAACATAATTTATTACGCATATTACATATCAACTTTTGGGACAACTAACTGTTTAGATACATCAACCTACGAAATTGTATCTGATATAATTCCAGATGCAAATGCATTTGTTTCACAGGACATTCAATTAAATAACCTTTTTGCTCCGGCAAGTGTTGTTTTTTTGAAACCCAATATAGTGTTCGATTTCGAGACCACATGCACATGGCACTATGGA
>JAQVGK010000310.1 GCA_028696755.1 Bacteroidales bacterium
TTTGATGCTAAAAAAGAATTCTTTGGAGCTATAAATGATGAGTTAAGCACAAATTTGCAGAAGAAAATAGAGTTATGCGTTCATGCCGAATCGATAAAAGACAGCAATGAATGGAAAAAAACAACAGAAATCTTTCTCGACTTACAGAAAAAATGGAAAGAAATTGGCGCTGTTCCAAAGAAGAATTCCGACCAGGTTTGGAAAAGATTCCGTGCTGCCTGCGATCATTTTTTCAACGCAAAATCTGCGTTCTATTCAAACATTGATAGTGAACAAAAAGAGAATCTCAAGAAGAAAGAAGATCTCATTGCTGAGGTAAAAGCATTTGTTCCAACCGATAACCAAAACGATAACATTTCAAAAGTAAAAGAGTTTCAAACTCGTTGGACAGAAATAGGTTTCGTTGCATCATCTCAAAAAGACAGGCTTTATGCAGAGTTTCGTGGAGCTGTTAATGATATTTTCAACAAACTTAACTTAAATAGAAATTCCCTTGAATTGAGCAATTTCAATTCAAAAGTAGAATCGATGAAAGATAGTGGTTCCGCAAACGGCTTAGCAAAAGAAAGAAGCCGCGTTCTTCAGAGAATACAGGAACTAAACAGCGAAATTCTTCAGATCGAAAACAACATGGGATTCTTTTCGTCAGGTTCTGAAAGTATAATTCGTGACTTTAAGAAAAAGATAGAAAAAGCTCAGGAAGAAATCAAAACTCTTAAGGAAAAGAAAAAATCTATTGATCTTGCCGAAAGAGAATTAAAAAAGAAAGAAGAAAACAATGAATAAACTGTTTCAAAAATTATTTGTATTTCTAATTATTTTATTGCCGCTAAGTGCATTTGCTCAGCTTGGTTCTATTAAAGGCTTTGTTTACGACAAGGACAATGGAGAGCCTTGCATGTTTGCAAACGTTTCTATTCCAGGTACCAGCTTTGGAGCAGCAACTGATGTCAACGGATATTTTACTATTCCAAAAATTCCTGATGGAGATTATACCGTTGTTATTACGTATGTAGGTTACGACAGCATTGCCGAGCCCTTTAGTATAGTAAATGGAAAACTGTTTTCAAAAAACTTTTACATGTCGAAGTCGGCATTTGTTCTTGACGAAGCAGTAGTATCAGCAGAACGCGAAGAAATGCGTACTCAGACTAGAATTGCGATAGTAAAAGTTTCGCCAACACAAATTAAACAGTTGCCCTCGATTGGTAGCGAGCCAGATATTGCTCAATACTTACAGGTTGTTCCGGGTGTTACTTTTACAGGCGATCAAGGCGGGCAACTTTATATTCGTGGAGGTTCAAACATTCAGAATTTGGTTCTACTTGACGGAATGACAATTTACAATCCATTTCACTCAATCGGATTGTTTTCAGTTTTTGATTCAGACATTATTCGTAATGCTGATATTTACACTGGTGGTTTTAATTCAGATTATGGAGGTAGAATCTCATCCGTGATGGACATCTCGATGCGCGATGGTAATCCAAACCGCTTCTCTGGAAAAGTTTCGGCAAGCACCTTTGGAACAAAATTATTGCTCGAAGGACCAATGATTAAGTACAAAGAAGGAAAGTCCAGCTTATCTTACATTTTATCAGGTAAAACCTCATACCTCGAACAATCATCCAAATTGTTTTACACCTATATTAATGATGGAGCAGGTTTACCGTTTAATTATACAGATCTTTACGGTAAAATTTCGCTAAACTCTCCCGACGGAAGTCGTGTAAATGTTTTTGGTTTTAAATTTAACGACAGGGTAAAATATCAGGGCTTAAGCAATCTTGGATGGGATTCTTATGGTATTGGCGCAAACGCAACCGTAGTACCTTCTGGATCAACAGTTATGATTAAAGCAAATTTCTCTTATTCAGATTACAACATAACACTCCAAACACTTGAGAATCTACCAAGTATGAGCGGAATCAGCGGATACAACTTTGGTCTCGATTTCCTTTACTTCTTAGGTAAAAATCAGTTCGTATGGGGTCTGGAGACATTAGGTTTTAACACAGATTTTCAATATTATAATAGCGTCGGTCGTTTATTAGAACAGGAAGAAAACACCACTGAATTAGCTGCATATTTCAAGTATAAATGGAATTTAGGTAATCTACTTATCGAACCAGGTTTAAGATTGCAGTATTATGCATCGATGAGTGAAGTTTCTCCCGAGCCACGTTTAGGGATAAAATACAATATTACCGAATTCCTAAGATTTAAACTTGCTGCAGGGATATACTCACAAAATCTTGTTGCCGCAAACTCCGACAGAGATGTGGTGAATCTTTTCTACGGATTTTTAAGTGGAGATTTGAATCTTCCCGACACATTTAAAGGCGACAACATCACACATAAACTGCAAAAATCGGAACATTTAATTGCTGGTTTTGAGGTTGATGTTACAAATAAAATTGATTTAAACGTTGAAGGATATCTAAAGAATTTCTCTCAGCTTTCAACAATTAATCGAAACAAGGTTTATGACGATGTTCCACTTAATTCAGACAAACCAGATTATCTAAAAAAAGACTTTTTAATCGAAACCGGATATGCTTATGGGGTTGACTTTTTGGTTAAATACGATCAGAAAAAGCTATACGTTTGGTTTGTTTACTCACTTGGTTGGGTAAAGCGTGATGATGGAGTTCAGGTTTACAATCCTCATTACGATCGTCGTCATAATATAAACTTAGTTACAACCTACAAATTTGGCGAAAAAGAATCGTGGAATGTGAGCGCTCGCTGGAACTTGGGTTCAGGATTTCCATTTACACAAACTGGAGGATTTTACGAAGAATCTGATTTGTTTAACAGTATAAATTACCCATACTGGCAGGGTAACGGATCTTTAGGAATTATTTATGGAGATTTGAATACTGGTCGTCTTCCGTATTATCATCGATTGGATTTAACACTAAACAAGGTAATAACATTTGGTAAATATTCTAAACTTGAATTCAATTTTAGTATTACCAATGTTTATAACCGACAAAATATTTTTTATTTCGACAGGGTTGATTATAACCGTGTTGATCAGTTACCGATAATGCCTAGTTTGGGCTTAAGTTTTACATTTTAAGATTTAAGATTTTGGCAACAACAAAGTACATTTTCGTCACAGGTGGAGTTACTTCATCACTTGGCAAAGGAATTATCTCGGCTTCGTTAGCAAAACTTCTTCAAGCCCGTGGATTTTCAGTCACCATTCAAAAGCTCGATCCGTATATTAATGTGGATCCAGGAACATTAAACCCATACGAACATGGCGAGTGTTACGTTACCGAAGATGGTGCAGAAACCGATCTCGACCTTGGTCATTATGAGCGCTTTTTAAATGTTTTTACATCTCAAGCAAATAATGTAACCACTGGGCGTATTTATCAGGATGTAATAAATAAGGAAAGACGTGGCGATTTTCTAGGTAAAACCGTACAGATTATTCCTCACATCACAGATGAAATAAAAAGACGTATCAAACTTTTGGGCACTGGCGGAAAATACGATTTTGTAATCACCGAAATTGGTGGAACTGTTGGTGATATCGAATCGTTACCTTATGTAGAATCGGTTCGACAGTTGCGATGGGAACTAAAAAACAGATGTATGGTAATTCACCTTACTCTGGTTCCATTTCTTAATGCAAGTGGGGAGTTAAAAACAAAACCAACACAGCACTCTGTAAAAACTTTGCTCGAAGCTGGAGTTCAACCCGACGTGTTAGTGCTTAGGACAGAGCATCCTTTAACAAGCGACATAAAAAATAAAGTTGCTAACTTCTGTAACGTACAAAAAGAAGCGGTTGTAGAATCGCGCGATGTAAGCACAATTTACGAAGTGCCGGTAGAAATGCAAAAGGAAAAGCTAGACGAAACTGTTCTTAATCATTTTGGAATTGAAATAGGTGCTAAACCAGATTTAAAACCTTGGAAAAGCTTCCTAAATAAGTTTAAAAACCCTAAAAATCAGGTTTGCATTGCTCTTGTTGGTAAATATGTAGAATTAAAAGATGCTTACAAATCTATTAATGAAGCTTTTATCCATGCCGGAGCAGCAAATGAAACAAAAGTAAACATTAATTATGTTCATTCGGAAGATGTAACAGAAAACACTGTTAACGATCTGCTTAAAGATGCTGATGGAGTAATTGTAACTCCAGGTTTTGGTCATCGTGGCATTGCAGGAAAGGTGTTAGCGGCACAGTATGCACGCGAAAATAATGTTCCATTTTTTGGAATTTGCTTGGGAATGCAGATTGCAGTGATCGAATTTGCAAAGAATGTTCTTAAACTGGAAGATCCTAATTCTTTAGAAATGGATCGCAAATGCAAAAATCCTGTAATCAACTTGATGGAAGAGCAAAAGATGATTACCGAGAAAGGTGGTACAATGCGTTTGGGATCATATCCATGTAAGCTACTTAAGGATACTATCGCTTACAATGCCTATCAATCAACAAAGATAAACGAACGCCACCGCCACCGCTACGAGTTCAACAATCATTATCAGGAAATGTACTCTAAAGCAGGAATGATTGCTACTGGGATAAATCCAGAAACCGAATTGGTAGAGATTGTTGAAATTCCAAAACACAGGCATTATGTTGGCGTTCAATTTCATCCTGAGTATAAAAGTACAGTAATAAATCCGCATCCACTATTTGTAAGCTTTGTAAAGGCTGCAAATGAGTATGCTAAAAGTGTAAAAAAATAAAAAAATTAGTAAATGGATAAAAACAGTATTATCGGCTTAGTTGTTATTGGCGTTTTGCTGGTTGGGTATATGTTTATTACCAAACCTAGCAAA
>JAQVGK010000311.1 GCA_028696755.1 Bacteroidales bacterium
CGATCCGCTTGGCGTTGGTTATAACGTAAATCAGTCGAAAATTGCCATTGGTTCGGGTGGATTTGTTGGCAAAGGCTTTTTACAAGGAACACAAACAAAATACAATTTTGTTCCCGAACAAAGTACCGACTTTATCTTTTGTACGATAGGCGAGGAGTGGGGTTTTGTAGGAACAACAGTAGTTTTAGGGCTTTTTGTTTTCCTAATTTTACGTTTGATATTTATGGCCGAACGACAAAGATCGGCTTTCAGCCGAATATATGGATATGGCGTAGCCTCGGTTCTGTTTTTCCATGTTGCAGTCAATATCGGGATGACAATTGGCTTGGCTCCAGTAATTGGAATTCCACTTCCTTTCTTTAGCTATGGCGGTTCCTCACTGTGGGCATTTACAGTGTTACTCTTTATCTTTGTTAAACTTGATTCGGATAGATTGCAGATTTTTAGGTAGCGAAAGCGTGTAAATTATCAACAATCCTGCAAATTGGGGAAAAGACAAATTTTATAAATAAAATATGCGAGAACCGAAGTTGCCTGTAAATCAATAAACAATTTTATTAAATTTGTGTTTATATAACCGGACTGTAATTCTGTATTACAGATTTTTGAAAAGGAAACAACACAAAATAATAAATTATGAACACAGACATTGAAATTGCACGCGCAGCCAAAATGCTTCCGATTGAAGAGATTGCTGCTAAACTTGGTATTGATAAGGATAGTCTCGATACTTATGGAAAATACAAGGCAAAATTGCCTTTGTCGCTAATTGATGAAAAGAAAGTAAATAAAAATAAACTCATTCTTGTAACTGCAATAACTCCGACACCTGCCGGCGAGGGAAAAACTACAACATCCATTGGTCTAGCACAAGGAATGAACAAATTGGGTTACAAAACTACTGTAGTTCTTCGTGAACCATCCCTCGGACCAGTGTTTGGTGTTAAAGGTGGAGCTGCCGGTGGTGGACACGCACAGGTAATCCCGATGGAAGATATAAACTTGCATTTTACTGGCGACCTTTCAGCAGTCGAAAAAGCTCATAATCTATTAGCAGCTTTAATAGACAATAATTTGCAGAGCAAGACTCGTAATTTGGGTCTCGATCCTCGCACAATCAAGTGGAAAAGAGTAATGGATATGAACGAACGTGCTCTTCGTGATATTGTTATAGGTCTTGGAGGCGAAACTCAGGGAATTCCGCGCGAAACAGGTTTTGATATTACCGCTGCATCGGAAATTATGGCGATTTTGTGTTTGGCTAAAGATATCGAAGACTTAAAAGAAAAACTTGGTAATATTTTTATCGGTTTTACCCACGAACGCAAAGCTATCTATGCAAGAGACCTAAAAGCTCATGGAGCGATGGCGGCTTTACTTAAGGAAGCGATTAAACCAAATCTTGTACAAACACTCGAAAATACTCCGGCTATAATTCATGGTGGTCCGTTTGCAAACATTGCTCAAGGAACAAACTCACTGCTTGCTACAAAAATGGGACTATCGTTAAGCGATTTTGTTGTCACTGAAGCAGGTTTTGCATCGGAACTTGGTGCCGAAAAATTCTTCGATATAAAATCGCAATACGGAAACCTTATGCCAAATGCTGCGGTTCTCGTTGCTACTATTCGTGCTCTTAAATATCACGGAGGTGCATCATTAAAAGATTTGGGAGTTTCGAATCCTGAAGCTGTAAAAAAAGGACTAGCCAATCTCGATAAGCATATTGAAAATCTGAAATATTTTAATTTTAAACCAGTTGTTGCTTTAAATAAATTTAATACAGATACTGACGAAGAGATTGCTGTAATTGCTGATCATTTGAAAGAAATGGGTATTAAATACGCTTTAAATGACGCATGGGCAAAAGGTGGTGAAGGTGCCCTCGAACTTGCTCAGATTGTTGTTGATACTGCAAATGCTTGTAAAACTTGTTTCGCACCGCTCTACGATTTCGACTGGAGCATCGAGAAAAAAGTAGAAACAATAGCCACCAAACTTTATGGTGCTGCTTCGGTAGAGTATTCGTTAAAAGCAAGAAACGACCTAAAAGTAATCGCAGAGTTAGGACTTGACAAGTTGCCAGTTTGTATCGCAAAAACACAAAAATCATTGTCCGATAAACCAAGTTTAAAGAATCGTCCATCAGGATTTATTGTTAATATCCGCGAAATAGAGATAGCTGCCGGAGCAGGTTTTGTTGTGCCAATAGCTGGCGAAATTATGCGTATGCCTGGCTTGCCCGAAATCCCATCATCAGAGTTTGTCGACATCGACAAAGACGGTAATATTTCGGGATTGTTTTAAGAATATGAGTATGTATTTAGCTGGCTGTAGGAACAATACGATATATAGGCTATGAATTAAAAATTGCATGGGGCATGGGGCATGGGGCTTAAATTGTAGAGAGAATAACATTTGTTTTAAAAAAAATATTGTGCTAAATTTTAAATAAGTAGAGTTTTAACTCTCAGCACCACTTGCCCCATGCGCCATGCCCCATGCTCCATGCGATGTATTGAGCAGTTCGACAAGCTCACTGTAATACTTGCCTGCACTGGTATATCGAAGTTTCGAAATGCCCAAAATAGCAAATAAAACTGGCACCTAAATAATTGCGAAAATGAAATAATATTGTTCCGAAGCCTTGAGGATTTCTCAGGGTTTTTTGTTAATAATTCATTTTAACTAAGTATAAACAAATCCGCGAAAATCAATATTTTTGTAAAGCTAATTTGGATAATATGCTTAAGAAAACAATTTTCGCCTCATTGCTTTGCGCGTTGGTTTTATCATTCAATTTATCTTATTCTCAAAATGCCGATTGTACACCCGACCCTGATGTGGTAGATACTGAAGGTGTTGGCGTGAGAGAACCATACGAACTTCCGGTTGGTTTTATTGGCGATTATTACAACACTGTGCTAACAATAATTGCTCCTGTAAAGGCCGAAACATGGGGCGTTTTTGATGTTACCATTACGAAGATTCAACTAACCGAACTTGTTAATATGCCTGGAGGTTTAACTTGGGATACTAACACAGGAAATTCTGATGATTATATGTATGGTGGCGAAAAATACTGTTTAGTTGTGGAAGGTATTCCGTCTGGAACGCCAGGAATACGATCTATTGATGTGTACGCAAATGCTTGGATTCGTGTGATTTGGGAATACGCAGCTCCTGGAAATCCAAGAAATGGAGGAAATGTTAAATATACACTTTGTAATTCACTTAATCTCGATCTGGGAAACAATCTCGAAATTACTACAGATGATGAGGTTCTTATTAGCGCGGATCAAGAAACCGATTTTCACACTTACCTTTGGCAAGATAATTCGACAAATCCAACTTATTTGGTAAATGGCGCCAACTTAGGAGTAGGAAATCATAAAATCAAAGTTACTGTTACCGATACTGTTGGAATTACTGGAATTTATTCTGATCGCGAACCTAGATGTTTTAAATCGGATAGTATTATGGTTAGAGTTACTCAAGGAAATAACGCAGTAAAACCTTTAAAACGAAATTCGTTTTGCATTTCGCCTAATCCAGCCGAGGATAAAATTGTGATAAAGCTAGAAATGTTTGAGCGCGATTTGTGTCTCGAGTTGTTCGACCAATTTGGGAAAACTATTTATTCAACAATTTTACTGTCGGATAATCAGGAAATTGATGTTTCAAACCTAAAAACAGGGCTTTATTTCGTATCTGTAAACGGAAAGAATCGTTTGTCGGAAAAACAAAAACTGGTTATTCAATAAACTATTTTCTAATCTTCTCAAACCGCAAACTCTCTGTTGTTTTGTCAGAAAACACTCTAATAATGTAAGTTCCTAGACTTAAATTTCCAATGTTTACCGCTGTTTCTCTACTGTTTATTTTACCATTACAAACAACTTGACCTGTTAAATTTAGAATTTCATACCTCGCAGCATCATTATCTTCGCCAATTGTTAAAACAAGGTTTTCGCTTGCTGGATTTGGGAAAACTTTTATGTTTGATTTTTTAATTATTTCAGTGAATGTATTATCATCACTCAAAAACTCAATTTTCGAAATTCTTTCTGAGTTATGATAAACTTTGTTGGTTGCAATAAGCGTATCGCCACTCACATACATTTGTCCTCCATTATTCAAATTATTGTCGAAACGTGGGTAGTTTGACGAGCTAATGTCGAGCCGGATGCGGTGGCCAGGCAAAAATGTGTGAGCAAGGTCTGGAAGCTGAATTTCAATCTCATATATCTCGCCCAAATGCATAAAATTGGTGTCATTTACAGTATAGCCATCTCGAAATCTCATTCTAAAAATATTATCATTCAAAAGCATGCTTCTATTGTCGGGATAAACATCACACAATCTTATCGCAAAATCGGTGTCGAGACGGTCTGACGAAACTTGCAATGTTACAGTTGCTTTTCCCATTATCTTTACAGGTTCTGTTAATTCCTCAGATGTAAACAAAAGAATGTCGTCGCGCGATTCTACAACCGGTGCCTGATCGTAAGGTCCTTGATCTAAATCCTGACGTAGAGTAGGTCCTCCAACAGTTGGCGAAGGATCTCGAGGATCGTAAATAATTTGTGAAAAATCATTTAATGCTACTGGCACTGTTGTACTAAGATCTCCACCATCGGTAAGATAATATGTGCGTGTTGTAAGTCCCTCGGGAGGCCAAACCTCGGTTCCATGCCAGGTCATATCACCCATCTGAAAATATTGGATACTTGGATTTGCAGTTGGCCATGCATTATCGGCATCGAGTAGATAATATGCAAAAAATTCGAGTGCT
>JAQVGK010000312.1 GCA_028696755.1 Bacteroidales bacterium
CTGTTTCATAACAGAAACCAGCTAATTTATGGAATCTTTATCGCAACAAGTACAAATATTACTGCAAAGACAGAATTATTATGGGGGAGATATAAGTAATTATTGCTCGGTGTTGTCGTTTTTGCCAATGTTTGAGGATATTAAAGAAGATGATTACATAATATATCATAATGACCATAGCTTTGAATATACTCCACAGTTTTACTCTTTTATAAAATCTCTCTTCGATGCTGGACTGGTAGAAGATGTAGAAACTATGAATGATTTTCTGAAATCATACAACGACTGCTGTGCTTATAAACTGTGGATGAAGGAAATGAATTACATTTTAAGTAATACTGATTTGCTCGAGAAAACTAATCTTTGTTTTATTAAAAAAGCAGTTTTTTCGATGGTGCGTTTAGAACGAATTCTGCCTGGCTCTTGGGGGATTGATGTGGAAACAGGAAATTGGCTTGCACTATTAACGCAGCTAAATAGAATTTTAAAGGAAATTTATAAAGCAGACAAATCTAAACTCAATTAAGATGTTGCAATTGACTTTTGCAATGTAATAATAGATGCTGGTCCTTCATTAAAAATCAAATCCAAAATACTTAAATTTGCATTAAAACCATGTCGTTCCGAAAAAACTTGTATATATGTTTGCGGTTTAAATTCTAAATCATCAACAGTGTTTTTCCCTTTTGGTGTAATTAATTCTCTATAATCGCAAAGGCTGCTAGGATTGATAAAATCTTTTGAATGTGAATATCTCGATTTGATTTTTAAAATGCTAATTGTTTTATCAAGTATTTTTTGATTTATGTCGATTAGAAATTTGTGATTTTGGCTAAATACAAAATTAAACTCATCAATATAATATTCGTAAAATGCTGAGTTCTTGTATGCCGATAAGATAGCTCTCGAATGATTTTTTTGCCATAATTCAGAGTAGTCAATTTCGACATCTTTAATTTTTTTGTGATGATTTTTCTTTACTGGTATTGATAAATCGTAAACTCCATTTGCTGCCTGAATTCTGCATCTGTTTCTATATGTCTGACGCTGGTAATTTTCATGAATGTCAATAATAATTTTATCATGCAATAAAAACTTACTGACATATTGAATGCATGGGAAATAGGAAGAAAACAGAACTGCTTCCATTAGTTGATTACTTTTCCAACAATATAGCTTTCGGGAATAAAACCCCAGTGGCGAGAGTCATCTCTATTATATCGATTATCATTTAAAACGAAATAGTAGTTCTCTTTTACAACATATTGTTTCGTAGCAACGCCATCAATTTCTATGTTCTCGCCAAAAATATAGAGTTCGTGCTCCTCATAGTAATCAATAATCTTTTTATAAAGGTTGATGCTATTTCTGTTTAAACTTACTGTTACTCCTTTTCCTGGAATAATTAATGGCCCAAAATTATCAGGATTCCAAGGGTAAGATTGGTGTGGAAAAACATGAATGTTAGCAGTTCCTTTTGATTCCACAATTTTTCTAACATTTAAAACACCTTCACATTCTTCAATTTTCTCGGCAATATATGAGGTCGTTATTATGTCGCAGGCTTTGTTATTGTTCATCGAATCAATAATGTGAACTTTAAAATCTTTTAGTAATTCCTGAAAGTTCATGGATTCATTTGTATTTACTCGATATCTGAAATATCTGTCGTAAGTCTCTTCAACAAGTTTGTCGTTTACAAAAACTTTTGAATCAACAATGCTAACAATGTCGCCAGGCTTAGCAATAACTCTGGAGCATATATTTTCTTTTTCCGAAAATGGAGGATCTAGAAGTTCGGGAGATTTATGTATTATCAGATCTCCGTATTCAATTAAAGATTCGGCAGATGGTTTGATGAAGTTGAGATACATATTCGGATTACTTACTTTTCGAATCAGAAACTTCCTTGGTCCACCTGGGTAAACATCTGCTTTGTAAAATCCAAAATTTGTAAAAAATAGCACAACTGATACAACAGCAATAGATGCTATTATAATAAGTATCTTATGTTGTTTTTTCATTTTCAATCCTAATCTTAATTATGAACAATTTTTCCAATCCTATTCCACCTAATTTTGCCATATTCTTTGTCCTTTGAGAACCAGATCATCCAAGCTTTACCTACTACATGGTTTTCGGGTACAAATCCCCAGAATCTGGAATCGGCCGAATTATGCCTGTTATCACCCATCATCCAGTAGTAGTTCATTTTAAATGTGTATTCTTCGGCGATCTTACCATTAATAAAAATCTTATTATCTTTTACTTCTAGCTTGTTTCCTTCATAATACCCAATTACTCGGCTATACAATGGAAGGTTTTCAAGATTGATTTTTATTGTAGCTCCAGCTTTTGGTACGTACATTGGCCCAAAAAAGTCTTCGTTCCAATTATAGTTTTCGTTGTGTGGAAATATCCTGAAATTTCTTTCGCCTTTAGGACTAATGTCTTTTACAATGCTTTTTATAAAATACATTTTCTTAAATTTCTCATAATTCGCCTGGGTAAGAGGAATTAGAAATTTTGAATCAATAGGTCTAATGTCACTTTTATAAATATCATTATCTTTTAATACCTTTTCAGGAATTTGAGTTCCATCAGTTTGAACGAGGTAATTAAATTGTTTCCCTTCTATCTCTTTTTGCTTTTTACCATTTACAAAAACTTCCCCATCTCTAACCTCAACAGTGTCGCCTGCAATAGCTACGCACCTTTTAATGTAGTTTTCACGTTTATCAATTGGGCGTACAATAATATCGTATACGTTCCAAACAATTTCTCGTGCCAGTTTGTCATAATCTTCTTGAGTTTTTAACTTACTACCACCTTTATAAAAGTTGTTATCAATTTCAAGCAGTTTTTGAGAAGCATTTTGAATTAATTCTCTATCATGGTTGACATTTACCGAAGGATCAAATAATCGATATGCCAAATCGTTGTAATAGTTACTATTTTTTGGTCCCATAAGTAATGTAGTATCCTTAGTCTGATCTAGAACCGCTATGTCGTACTGCTGCATAATAAATGAGCATATCCTTACAATGTCGTAATAATCTTGTGCTTGATTTTGAACCACAACTGTATCACCAGTAGGATAGTTGAAAACTACCATGTCGTCGCGCTCTACATTTCCCCAGCCTGCCATGCGGCGATATTCTGTTTGAATCCAAGTAAGATAAGAAGGAGTGCTTTTTGACAGAGGTAAAGTGTGATGCACAAAAGGGAAGGAGATAGGAGTCATCGGAACACGTGGCCCGTAGGCAACTTTGCTAACAAAAAGATAATCTCCTACTAGCAATGTTTTTTCCATCGACGATGTTGGGATGGTAAAAGCTTCGAAGAAGAAAATTCTGATAAACGATGCAGCAATAACTGCAAAGATGATTGCATCAACCCATTCAAGCGATTTTCTTCCAATTTTAGAGTATTTTTTATCCTTTTTAGGTTTCCAGAAAGCCCATCTTACCTTTTTAGTAATGTAAATATCCACAATTAGCAATTCGCCAATAAGCCACCAGTAATTTCCAAGCCAGATTACCCAAAGTACATAACAAATGCTAACAATAGCAAACCAAATCCACTTGTTATTTAGTTTTTGAAATAAAATACTGTTCGAAATTTTTGACTTTAATCCTGATACTTTTGCCATACTTATAGTTTTAATAAATCTTTCATTGTAAAATATCCTATTCTTTTATGAAGGTATTCAGCAGCCAAAACTGCTCCTGTAGCAAAGCCCATTCTTGATGCTGCTGAATGCGAAAGGCTTATGCTTTCAATTTCATTTTTCCAAACAATTTTATGATCGCCAAAAACTTCACCTTCTCTAAACGATGTAATCCCTAGATTATTTTTTTCTGTCTTGGGATTTAACTCCCAATTAACATATTTTTTATTATTATTAAGAATTCCGTTTGCAAGCGTAATTGCTGTTCCACTTGGTTTATCAAGTTTGTGGATATGATGGGTTTCTTCAATCTCGGCTTCGTAATCTGGAAAGCGTTCAATCAAAGTAGCTAGTTTATTGTTTATTTCCATCAGCAAGTTAACACCAATACTATAATTTGAAGCATAAAAGAATGCTGCAGAATTATTTTTGCATAAATCTTCCATCTCCCTAGCATCGAACTTCCATCCGGTAGTTCCACTTACAACCGAAATTCCGTTTGATAAACAATCAATGATGTTATTTTTAGCAGAGGATGGAGAGCTAAATTCTATTGCAACGTCAACAATTGCTTTTAATTGAGCATTTATCTCAGATGCAGAGTTCTCATCAATTATTGCTGTAATTGTATGCCCATGCTTTAAGGCGAGCTGTTCCACAGCTTTGCCCATTTTGCCGTATCCTATTAGTGCTAGTCTCATATTTTAATGCGTAAAAATACAAAATTATTTAAGTCGACCGATTAAATTTTGTTGAAATGTGAATTAAGTTTATCAATATGCTGATACTCTTTTTTTACTATTGTTTTATACTCAACCTCCATGGGATTTTTTATTTAGAAACTAGTAGATTTTGAGACTAATCGATGAAAAAATTCTTTGCATAGCAGTAGCTATGGTAATAATTTTTGCGATGCATTGAGCTTGCCGAAATGAAGAAGAGTAGGCTCAAAAGATACGGTTTATATTACAAAATTCCATGGAGGTTGAGTATTAACTTTACTAATCCACTTTTTGAGCAGGTAAAGAATATCCTCTTCGGT
Organism: Bacteroidales bacterium; assembly: GCA_028696755.1. Next base: position 4,713 of record JAQVGK010000312.1, read on the forward strand.
ATAGGGATTTGCAATATAATCGTTGCAGCCTGCATCGAACACTTGATTTTTTTCGTTGTTAATTGCAAAAGCAGTTTGTGC
>JAQVGK010000313.1 GCA_028696755.1 Bacteroidales bacterium
AGTGACCTGGAACAAAAACATCCGGGTGAAAAAGAGTATTTGCAAGCTGTGCAAGAAGTAGTAGAATCGGTTCACGAAATTTATGAACAACATCCTGAGTTTGCTGCTAATAGCATTTTGGAGCGCATTGTTGAACCTGACAGAGTTTTTACTTTTCGCGTTGCATGGGTTGACGACAGCGGTAAAGTTCAAACCAATTTGGGTTACAGAGTTCAATTTAATGGTGCAATTGGTCCATACAAAGGTGGAATTAGATATCACAAAGCTGTGAATTTGTCAATGTTGAAATTTTTAGGCTTCGAGCAAACCTTTAAAAATGCGTTGACTACACTTCCTATGGGCGGTGGTAAAGGTGGTTCTGATTTTGACCCTATTGGAAAATCAAATGGTGAAATCATGCGTTTTAGCCAAGCTTTCATGTGGGAATTATGGCGTTGTTTAGGCAAAGACACTGACGTTCCTGCGGGAGACGTTGGCGTTGGAGCTCGTGAAATTGGTTTCATGTATGGCATGTACACAAAACTTGCTCGCGAATATAACGTGGGTGTTTTAACTGGCAAAGGTATTAACTGGGGTGGTTCAAAAATTCGTCCTGAAGCAACAGGATACGGAGCTTTATATTTTGTTAACCAAATGTTAACCAAAGCCGGTAAGAGCATAAAAGGAAAAACTGTTGTTTGCTCAGGTTTCGGTAACGTTGCTTGGGGAGCAGCACAAAAAGCAAAAGAACTTGGCGCAAAAGTTATTGGCATTTCTGGTCCTGATGGTGTTTGCCACATTCCTAATGGTATGACAGACGAAATGAACGACTATATGTTAGAGCTTAGAGCTTCTAACAACAACGTTGTTGCTCCAATGGCAACTAAATTTAAAGATGTTACTTTCACACCAGGTAAAAAAGCTTGGAGCATAAAATGTGATATAGCTCTTCCTTGTGCATTTCAAAACGAGTTAGACGGTAATGATGCAAAAGAATTACTCAAAAACGGAGTTACATTAGTTGCAGAAGTATCGAATATGGGTTGCACACCAGAGGCTATTCACGAATTCCAAAATGCAAAAATCATGTTTGCTCCTGGTAAAGCAGTAAATGCTGGTGGAGTAGCAAATTCAGGTCTTGAAATGACTCAAAATGCTATGCACTTATCGTGGAGCGAAAAAGAAGTTGACGACAGACTTTACGAAATTATGCAAAGTATTCACGAAGCATGTGTTACATACGGAACAGAAAAAGGTGGTTATATCAACTACGTTAAAGGTGCTAACATAGCCGGATTTATAAAAGTTGCCGATGCAATGGTAGAACAAGGCGTCATCTAGTAGGAGCTAATAAAACTACATATTGTTCAAGAAGCTCATCGATTATTTTTAACGCGCGAATCCCTGCCCATCTCGGGCGGGGATTTTTTTTTGACATTTTATGTTTGTCCACGCAAAACTATAAAGTAATGATGTTGAGAGAGTCCCCAACACAAAAAACTTTAAGGCACAATGCATTGATGACAGGATTTGTTGGCAAATCGCAATGTGAACTTTTCGCTCACTTACTTCGACGCCATTTCGACACTTCGGTAAACTCAGTGCAGGCAAGCTCAATGCATCGCGCTCAGCACAAGTCGTTCGCTCCAAGTTTATTGTCATACTGCGAGGCTGAAAAAAACCTAAAAGCTAGATGCTTGATGAACTTTATACTAACTTGAAGTTTTGCGAATCGAACTATTTTCTCGGCATTTTATCTCCCGCAATTTTAAAGAAAGCAGTCTCAAAATCCTCTGATGGCGAAGGTGCTGGCGACATCAACAAATTACCATATACATCAAGCAAATAGTAGGTTGGGTAGGCCGACACTTTATACGTGCTGATTACAGGTGAGTTTATTTCTGTGAACAAAAAATTCCAATTGTACTCGTGTTTGTTGATAAACTTCTTGGCCTTTTCCTGGTCAACATCTGTTAATACAGTTAGAAAAATGCAAATGCCTTTATACCTTTCGTGCAAATTCTTAATCAACTCAAACTCAATTTGTGAGGTATAGGTTGTGGTGTTGGCAAAATGTAAATACACGTATTTACCACGATAAGCAGATAACTGGTGCATATTTCCAGCTGTATCAGGCAACTCAAAAGGCGGAGCAACTGTTCCAGGCGCCATACTCAAAACATTGTCGGCAATATTTTGAGCGATCAATTTATGCTGTGGAAACTTTGTCGAAAGATGTAAGGAATCTAATGTTAATAATAGTGGCAGCCATGGCATGTTTTTATTCGCAAAAGAGTCGTTTAAACCTTTAAGAATTACTAATTCACGAAATTGTGGGGATTTATGCTCAATACTCTGATTCATCAGCTTCTTTAGCCTGCTAATGCTATGCCCGTAATTAATTACTGCATATAAATATGCACCATTGGGACCAGTTAAGTATTTATCGAAATAATCAGCATAAATGTTGTTGAACAAATCCATATATGCTGGATTATCGTAAAGTACCGAATCCTTTGTGTAATAGGCGTAAACAAGAGCAGTTTCGTATTGCTTTTGGGTTGCAATATTTTTAAGTGCTGCAATCCGGTACTTTTTATAATTGATGAAATAAGGATTGTCGAATTCTTTGTACCGTTCGTTAATATTGTTAATAAAAGTATCAACGTCTGTTTGTAAACCAGCGGCATATACATCCAGAAAATTAAGATCAAGATACTTAAAATAGTAATAATCGAAATCCATTATCAGATAGTTCAAATCGGTCTTGTTCATTTGCTTTATACCGAGATGAATATTCTGTGGTGTGAAAAAGGGATTAAAAATGTCTTCGGCTCGCTTTTCGGCAAATTCGGGCAAAACCAACTCGTAAGTTTTTCCTGGCTCGGCATAGAAATATGCGTGATAAATTCCAAATTCACCAAACACATAAGTTATTTGATCGAGTTCAAAACTCTGATCAAAATTGCCCGATTGGTCTATTTCAAGAGTAAAGAGTTTCTCCTTGATAAAAGTTATTCTGTCCGAATATTTGTAAAATATCAAACTACTGTTTTTATAATCTTCAGCTGTTCCCATAATCCGAACAGGAGCAGAATAAGCAGCAGTTGCCACTAAAAAAAATATAATTAAAAAATTCCTTTTCACTATCATTCGTTTATGCTGCAAAATTATGTGTTTTTGGCAATTATAGATTAATAACTTTATGTAAAGTTGATTTATTTTATCAATTGGTAAAAAACAAGGGAAATAATTTGCCAATATTTATTTATGCCTAAGATTTTGTCTTATTTTTGGAAATTATCATAAGTTGGTTACATATGAAGTTATTAAGATTTGAAAGGATTTTTGTATCAGTGTTTTTTATGCTGTTTTATCTCGGATTGTATTCGCAATCAAATCAAGAAAAATCAATCGTTTATTTTACCCGCGACATTTCGCCCGAGGGAGTGATGAGGCTATATGAATATGTTAAAGATAGTGTGCATGGAAAAGTGGGCATTAAAGTTCATTTTGGTGAAGATGGAAACAGCTATTTTGTTCCGGCAACAATGGTTGAACCTCTTTGCAAGGAATTAAATGCAACTTTAATCGAAACTAATGTTGCCTATAAAGGCAGACGTGCTAAAACGGATACTCATATCGAACTAGCTAAGGATCATGGTTTTACATTTGCTCCTATCGATATTCTTGATGAGGCTGGCACATTAAAACTGCCTATCGTGGGAGGTAAACACTATAAAACTGCACTTATTGGGAAGAATATCGAAAATTATGAAACAATAATTTATTTTACTCACTTCAAAGGTCACGGTAGCGCTGGATTTGGTGGGTGCATTAAGAATGTTTCGATGGGAATGGCTACTCCTGAGGGAAAAAGAGATATGCATTTTAACGATTTTCCAAAAACAGAGAATTCGAAATGTATCGGTTGCGGTGCATGTGTGCGCGATTGTCCAGCTGATGCTATTACGCTTGAACCTTTAACTATTGATAAAGAGAAATGTATTGGTTGCGGAAAATGTATTTCATCATGCCATTTTGGAGCAATCAGCACTGCCGATGATGCAGAACAAACTCAACGTTTCCTCGAAGGACTGGTTGAATACGCAAAACCAGTGATTGAAATGAAAAACTCGATTTATTTTAACATAATTATCACTGTGTCGGCAAGTTGCGATTGCTCGTCGAACCCCAAAAAACCATTTGTGCCAGATATTGGAATTCTTGTTTCTACCGATATCGTTGCTATCGAAGCTGCAGCTCACGATCTTGTTGATAAAGCACATAATTGCGACGATGCTTTTCTTAAAGAAAATTCGGTAAGCGGAAAACATCAAATAGAATATGCTTACCAGCTTGGAATGGGAAATAAAAACTATAAACTCGTTAATATCGATAAAAGAAGAAATCGGAGGAAATAGGATGGAGTTGTAATCCAATTTTGATTAGTTAAGAATTTCATTAATGGAATTTATAATTCAATGTCGTTTTGTTAAGGAAAATTCTCTACTTCCTCCTTAGTAATCTAACTTCAAAATGATAAAAAAATTTGACAAAAAATTTGTTTAGACAATAGCAGAATCAATGTCGTTTAGTTAAGAAATTTAATAATTATTAAATCTATTTTCCGTAATTATTGTAGCAAAACTTTTTTCCTTGATGAAAAAAGTTACAAAAAAATCAAGGCAAAACAAAGCTACCCACCGCACCTCGAGACGAAACAAAAGAATTGTACGTCGACCTTGGCCTAAAACAAATGCCATGCACCTTTGGCCAATACTCAAATATTTGTTTTAGAGAACGA
>JAQVGK010000006.1 GCA_028696755.1 Bacteroidales bacterium
AGATTTCTATTTAGAGGCATGGAAATCGTGTTGTAAAGGAATCACTGTTTACCGTGAAGGTTCACGCGACGGTGTTCTTATTTCTAACAATAGCAAAGACGATGATAAAAAACAAAATCTCGAACTAAAACGTCCAAAAGTTTTAGAAGCTGATATCGTTAGATTCCAAAACAACAACGAAAAATGGATCGCTTTTGTTGGTCTGTTGAACGGATTACCTTACGAAATCTTTACTGGTCGTGTTGAAGAGGATACCCTGAATATTCCTGCTGCAATCGACACTGGTAGAATTATTAAAGAAAGATTCGAGGACGGAACTTCCAGATACGACTTCCAATATGTGAACCGTTACGGATATGCTACTACATTCCAAGGCCTATCGCATCAGTTCGACAAAACCTATTGGAACTATGCAAAACTAATTTCAGGAGTTCTACGTCATGGTATGGCAATCGACAAAGCAGTAGAGTTAGTTTCTTCACTCGAATTAGATAGCGACAATATCAACACTTGGAAAAAAGGTGTTGAAAGAGCTCTCAAAAAATATATTCCAAACGGAACAAAAGCTTCCAAAAAAGGTGTTAAATGCCCTGGTTGCGGTCAAGAAGACACTCTTGTTTATCAAGATGGTTGCGTAATTTGTTCTGATTGCGGATATTCAAAATGTGGATAGTTTTCTAAAGATTTTCGGGCAGTCCCCCTGCCCGCTTTTCTACATCCCTTATATGTCTTAGTAAGCAAAAAAAGAGATCGTGCCCCCACGGTCTCTTTTATTTTTGATACACCTAGTAATAATTAACGAAACTTTGTCAAACCCGATTTTTCTTTTATTTTTGCTAAAAATTACTGATGGAATATAACAGCAACATACATTGTGAGGTTTGCGGCAATCGAAATACAGAAAGTTTTTCGCTGAAATTTTCGCGCGACGACTTTAAAGTTGCCGAATGTCATGATTGTGGTTTTGTATTTATTCCACAGTATTACCGAGAGCAAATTCCTTACGAAAACTACCGAGATGAAGAAGTGCTGGAATCGGTACGCCGAGGGAATAATTACATCAAAATCAGGCGTCATAAACTTAGACTAAAGCTCATTAAACGATATGTAAAAACCGGAAAACTTTACGATATCGGTGTTGGATGGGGACACTTTCTTTACACTTCCCAACTAATGGGATTTGAGGCCTCAGGAGTAGAAATATCTGAATTAATGCATCATTATGCAACAAATGATTTGAAATTAAATGTAGTTCACGACAATTTTTTTAATCTTGAATTGCCAGAAAATAATTGGGACGTTGCAACAATGTGGGATGTGCTTGAACACATAAATGATCCTGATAAGGCTGTCGAAAAAGTTAATTCTATTCTTAAACCAGGGGGATATTTTGTTTTACAAGTTCCACAAATCGATTCTAAGGTGGCAAAAAGACAAAAACAAAATTGGAGCATGATGTCAATTGAACACATCAATTATTTCTCGAAAAAAAGCATTAAAACGCTTTTAGAAGCAAAAGGATTTGAAGTGGTTAAATATAAATCATCATACGAGTTAAAATTATTCCTGATGTTCACTGTTCTACCTTGGCTAAAAAGAAAAAAAGCAACATCTGGAGAAAAACCCTCAATAACAAATTCGGAGCGCCAGAACTTCTTTAATAAAGTAACAAAATTACCAAAATTCGTTATTTGGCTTGGTTTGCTCGCTCACGATATTATTTATAAAACATTAAGCTGTTTTAATTTTGGTGAGGAAATGATTGTTGTTGCACGAAAAAAGTAATTTATGACAAAATCATCAAAGACCATAATATTCGACTTTGACGGAACTATTGCCGATACGCTTGAGACAATCGCGACTCTCTATAACAAAATTGCACACGATTTTAACTGCAAACCTGTAAGTTTCGAGGAAAAGGAGAAATTCCGCTCGATGAAAACCCATGAATTTCTAAAAGAATGTAATATTCCGGTTTTACTTTTACCTGTATTGGCAATAAAAATTAAAGCAGAATTAAGATTTGAAATCCGTAAAGTAAAAGCTATCTCGGGAATTGTAGAAGCTTTGCACGACATAAAGAATGCTGGGTATAATATTGGCGTAATGAGCTCGAATTCTGTCGAAAACATAAATATTTTTCTTAAAGAAAATAGCATTGAAAAATTATTCGATTTCGTGCACTCTGGTAAAAACATTTTCGGAAAAGATAAGGTAATTCTCCGTTTGCTCTCGAAACATAAACTTAAAAAAGAGCAGGTAATTTATGTAGGCGACGAAACTCGCGACATTGAAGCTCTAAAGCGAATAAAACTTCCGATAATTGCTGTGAGCTGGGGATTTAACTCACACAGCGTTCTCGAAAAACTAAATCCCGAAGGATTAATCGATAATCCAAACGACCTTCTACCAAACATAGAAATGATTTGGGCTTAAGCAGTGCCTAAAGTTCGGAGTGCCTAGAGTGCCCTAAAGTTATTGCTGACGCGACTAGTTTATAAATTTGCAAACAAATTTTTTAAACTACAACTTTGGACTTAGAAATTCGAACTTTAGTCATTTTAGTGCACTTTAGGCACTTTTCAACGTTTCCATAACCGCTCAGGCGGATGATGGAAAGTTAAAAAGCATAAAAAAGTGTATAAGACTTTGCATAGCCGACTTGTACTATTTAATTCGTACAAAATTGTTATGGTGGCAATGCAAACGTCGGAAAATATTATAAAAATCCAGATTATTAAAAAAACTGAAGACAGTAACAATAAAGACAGCAGCCTCAAATACTTTAGGCACTTTTTAACTCTTGTACCTAAACCACTTCCACAATTCCTTGTAGTTTACTTTTTTGCCGTACATTAAAATTCCAACGCGGTAAATCTTGCCGGCAAACCAGGTTGTAAATACAAATGTTACAACAAGTAAAACCATCGAAATAATCAGATCAATGTATGGAACTCCGTAAGGAATGCGCGCCATCATCACAATTGGCGAAGTAAACGGGATAAGAGAAAACCAGTATGCCAACGAACCGTTTGGATTTTTCATAGCAGACATCATTACAAAAAGTCCGAGAACCATTGGCAGCGTTATTGGCAGCATAAACTGTTGAGTGTCGGCTTCGCTATCTACTGCAGAGCCAACAATTGCGAATAATGCACCATAAAGCAAATATCCTCCGATAAAATAGAACAAAAACGAAATTATGAGAGTAACATAATCTATCGCATAAACTGCTTTAAACATCTGCTCAAATTCCATTGCTTTTTCGTCTGGTGCAACGGTTGATTGATCTAATTCGCTTCCAACAGCGACAGTCTGCGGAGATAATTTGCTAGCATCGTAATTTTTAAGAATTATCGACTGGCCAACTGATACAAGCCCTACTGTAAGAGCTACCCAGAGAATAAATTGGGTCAACCCAACAAGAGCTACACCAACAATTTTACCCATCATCAGCTCAAATGGTTTAACAGAAGAAACGATTACTTCAACTATTCTGCTTGTTTTTTCTTCTATAACTCCCCTCATAACTTGCGAGCCATACATAAACACAAACATATAAATTAGAAATCCTGCAATATACCCAACAATCATTGCAATTTCTGATGAAGATTCTTTTTCGGTACCATCATCATCAATTGTTGAGGTAACAATCGCAATGTCGGTATTAACAACATTTAAAATATCATCAACTTGTTTCTGTGTAATGCCCATTTCTTCGGCTTTGATACTAAGTTTAATATCCTCTACTCTTTTTTCTATGCCATTAGCAATGTGCATTTTCAATCCAATATTAGGTTGCTGGTAAGAGTATATCACAACCGATCCTTTAACTCCTTCTACTGCAGTATGAGGAATGTACAATAAAGCATAATACTCAGAATCTTTTAAATCCTTTTTTGCTTTTGACAGATTATAAGTTACACTTGCCTCATCGTAATATGCACCAGAAACGTCTGTAAATTCAATATATCTCGTGTTTTTAAGAGCATCATTAAACATTCCCGACTCATCAATTACAGCAATTTTTTTAAACTCATCGTCTTCCATTTGCATCAAGATAGCAGGAGTTATCATAAGAGCAGCAAAAAGAATCGGACCAAGAATTGTCATTATAATAAATGATTTTTTCTTTACCCTTGTGCTGTATTCGCGTTTAATTATTAAGCCAATTTTACTCATAATGTTTTTATTTATTCTGTTACAGCATTTGTGTCACCTACCACTTTAATAAAAATATCGTTCATGCGAGGCAAATTCTTGTTGAACGAACTAATTGTTCCAAACGAAGTCATTCTGCTTATCAAATCGTTTGATTTAAGATCACGGTTTAATACCTCTACTTTCATGATTCCACCCGAATTAGTTTCGTACATTTCCAGAATCTTGTAATCTGATGTCAAAGTAGTTCCCAGTTTATTAAAGTAACCTTCATAAACAATCTCGTAAATATCCGACGCGTATGTGTTACGAATAGTGTCAATTTTGCCATCAAGAATTTTTTGAGATTTGTTTATGAGCGCAATATTGTCGCAAATTTCTTCGACCGAAGCCATATTGTGTGTTGAAAAGATTATCGTTGCTCCCTCCTTTTTTAGATTGAGTATTTCTTCTTTCAACAAATTTGCATTAATAGGATCGAAACCACTAAAAGGCTCGTCAAAAATTAAAAGGCTTGGCTTGTGAAGAACGGTGATTATAAACTGTACTTTTTGCTGCATCCCCTTCGAAAGTTCTTCAACTTTTTTATCCCACCAAGTTTGAATTTCGAATTTCTCGAACCAATATTTAAGTCCTCGAAGAGCATCTGTTCGCGACATTCCCTTAAGTTGACAAAGATATACAGCTTGCTCGCCAACTTTCATTTTTTTGTAGAGTCCGCGCTCTTCGGGTAAGTACCCAATTTTACCAATATGCTTCGAGTTAAGCTTTTCGCCATTAAAAAATACTTGGCCAGTGTCGGGAGCAGTAATTTGATTTATAATTCGAATAAGTGTGGTTTTTCCAGCACCATTTGGACCAAGCAAACCAAAAACGCATCCTTCGGGAACTTCGATAGAAACATTATCGAGAGCCAGATGATTTGCAAATTTCTTTACGATGTTTTCTGCAACAAGTGTATTCATTTTCTCAAAATTTCAGCAGGCTAAAATAGTATAATATTGCGAGCAATTTATTAATAATTTGTTAGAATTTGAAAAGAAGCTCCAAATTACAAATCACAAATTACAAATCTTGCTGCTACAAGACCTGTCAGTGTCGATAGACCTGACAGTGTCGCTTAGCAGAAGCTTTGCGGTATTTGGATTTGTGATTTGGAACTTGTAATTTGGAGCTGTCCCCCTTTTATCTTCCTTCTACTTCCAGTACCTTCGTAAATTTTTTCAGAATTTTTAAGACTGCAAAAATTAAGAATCCAGCACCAAAAATGATTATCCATGCAAGATCAAGATAGAATTCCTCATCAACAATGAGAAAAGCTATAACTCGAAAAGCAGTCATAATCATTATTAGATTAAAGAATCCGTTGTATTCGCGCTTTAAAACATTTTTTATCGAAAATTCGAGTTCCGATTTTCTATAGTTTGAAAACTTTGGAAAGAATGCTGGGGTTTTCTCTGCCCAGTCGAAGTATGCATTTCCGAATTTTTTACGAAGAAATCCCTCTTCGGCATACATAATTCTTTCGTAATAAATCCAGTAAAATGCGCAAAAGAACAATGCAAACCACAAATCGGTAATCATCAATACAGGAGCAAGCCACATAAAGAAATTTCCAAGGTAAAGTGGGTGTCGGACAGTAGAATATATTCCCGAAGTGTTAAGAGTTTCTGCAACTTGACCTTCGGTTGTGTTGCGACCGCTGGTCCCTTTTGGAGTAAATCCAACCGTTAAAATTCTGATTGCAAGACCCAAAAATCCAACAAAAAGAAAAATAATATCGAGCCACCATGGGTTTACATAACCACGTTCGTAACTCAGATAAATATACCATGCCAGTCCTGGTGCAAATATTATCAAAGGTAGAAAACTGCGGTATTTAAACAACCAGTTTCCTTGTTTTTCGATACTTTCCTGTAATGCCATTTTTAAAAATTTTTCGATGCAAAAATAGGTTTTTAAACCGAGAAATTGAAAATTTTCGCTAATCCAATTTTTTTCATATTTTTGAGAAATGAAAATAGCTTCTATTGACATCGGGACAAATACCTGTAACTTGCTTATTGCAGATTACTCAAAGGACAAGGGAATAAGCTTTCTTCACCGTGAAAAAAAGGCCATTACCTTAATAAACAAAGATTTTACTGCTAACACAATCTCCGCTGGATCGGTTTCGCACTTGCTAAACGTGCTTAACGACTATAAAATTACAATTAATGCTCATAAAGCCGACCGTATTGTGGCAACAGCAACAAGCGGAATTCGAAGTGCAGCAAACCGAAATTCGGTTATTGATACACTTGAAACCGGAAGCGGAATTAAAATTAGAGTTATTGATGGTAACAAAGAAGCAGAACTTGCCTGGAAGGGTGTTAAAAACGCTGTAAAATTTGATGAAAGTCCTGTTTTAATAATTGACATTGGAGGTGGAAGCATAGAATTTATAATCTGTAACAATTTAGGGATTATCTGGAAAAGCAGTTACGACATTGGTGTTGCTAGAATGTTAGTAAAATATGGGTTTTCGGATCCTTTATCGGATGATGACATAAAAAATATTTATTCTATTTTGGATTCAACAATATCCGAAGTTTTTGTTAATTGTTACGAATATGGAGTGAAAACTCTGGTAGGCTGTTCTGGATCATTCGAAACTTTTGCTGCACTGGTTAAATTCGAATGTCCTGATTGCAGTATCGACGAAAAGAATTCGGCAAACCTCATCGATATATGTCGATTTATGCAGATTTACCAAAAATTGGTAACTTATAACGAAGAACAACGCACTGCAATGCCCGGAATGGAAATAATCAGGGTAAAAATGATTCCAGTTGCATCAGTAATAGTAAAATATCTGCTCGAAAAACTTAAAGTTGACAGCTTTATTCAATCGGATTATTCGATTAAAGAAGGAACATTGTTCGATTATATTGAAGAAAGAGAAACACTTGGCACAGATGGATAATCACTTAAACAATCCGAAAAGTCCAAAATTTCATGTGAAGAAATATTTTGAAAGCATTGCGGACGAACTTGTTGGTAAAACTGTTGCCGATTTGCCTGCTGGAAGTGGTGTTACTTCACGATTATTGAAAGATCACGGAGCAAATGTGCTGGCTTTCGATTTATTTCCAGAGTATTTTCAAGAATCAGATATTACTTGCACCAGAGCAGATGTGCTTAAAGGAATTCCAATTACAGATAGTTCTGTGGACATGTTTATTTGTCAGGAAGGTATTGAGCATTTCAGCGATCAGTTAAAAGCATTTAAGGAATTTGGCAGAGTTTTAAAAACTGGTGGAAAACTCATTATTACAGCTCCGTCATATTCAAACCTTGCCGCTCGATTCAGTTATTTGCTTTTTGAGAGCGAAACAAACCGCCAAATGCCACCAAACGAAATCGACGATATTTGGATGGAAGATAAATCGGTGTCGGACGAAATTTATCACGGCCATATTTTCTTAATTGGACTTCAAAAAATGCGAGTGCTTGCAAAACTTGCCGGCTTTAAAATCTCAGAAGTAAAATATCTGAGAATTAGTAAAAGTTCACTTTTCTTACTGCCAATTTTTTATCCTTGGATTTTTGTTAGTTCGTATATGCGCTACAAACGAAATCTTAAAAAACACAAAAATATTCCTATAGATATTCTGCGCAATGTTTATGGAGAACAATACAAGTTAAATATTTCGATAAAAAATCTTCTCAACCATCATCTTTTTGTAATTTTCGAAAAGGAGAATGATGCTGAAAAACTAAGTTTTAGACACGAAGATTTGGTGAGAGGGTTTGAGAACTTGACTTGATAAGATTTTTCCTCTTTACCCAATTATTACTATTTTTGCTTTGTATTTAATGCAAGTTTATGCTTTTTAATTCTCTCGATTTTGCAATATTTCTGCCTCTGGTCTTCGTGATCTACTGGTTTATTTTGGGCAAAAACTTGAGGATTCAAAATGCCTTTGTGCTACTTGCCAGTTATGTTTTTTACGGATGGTGGGACTGGCGCTTTTTGAGTTTGCTAGTTATAAGTACTTTGGTGGATTATGCTGTTGGCAGGCAACTGTTAATCATAAAAGATGGTTTTAAACGAAAATTACTTCTGATTATTAGTTTGGGCGTTAATCTCGGAATGTTAGGGTTTTTCAAATATTATAACTTTTTTGTAGAAAGTTTTACTCAGGCATTTACCCTTTTCGGTCAGGAATTAACTCCACAAACCTTAAAAATAATTTTGCCAGTAGGGATAAGTTTTTACACATTTCAGACTTTGAGTTACTCAATAGATGTTTACAGGCGAAAACTTGAGCCCACACATGATTTTGTGGCTTTTTCAGCCTTTGTTAGCTTTTTCCCTCAGTTAGTTGCTGGTCCGATAGAAAGAGCCTCAAATTTGCTCCCACAGTTTTATAAAAAACGCCAATTCGATAGCTTGCAGGCTGTTGATGGTTTACGTCAGATTTTGTGGGGATTGTTTAAAAAAATGGTCATAGCCGATAGATGTGCAGTGTTTGCAAACGAAATATTTAACAATTCGGCTGATTATTCGGGATTTGTGCTTGTTTTAGGTGCGATTTTCTTTGCTTTTCAGATTTATGGCGATTTTTCGGGCTATTCGGATATCGCAATTGGAACAGCTAGGCTTTTTGGCTTTAATCTAATGCAGAATTTTGCTTTTCCATATTTCTCGCGCGATATTGCAGAGTTTTGGAGGCGCTGGCACATCTCATTATCCACCTGGTTTCGCGATTATGTTTATATTCCACTTGGAGGAAGCAAGGGTAAGGCAATAATAGTTTTGCGAAACACTCTTATTGTTTTCGTTGTCAGCGGATTTTGGCATGGTGCAAATCTAACATTCATATTTTGGGGATTGCTAAATGCAATTTATTTTGTCCCCCTTTTACTCAGTAAAGCAAATCGTCGACATCTAGGAAATATCTCGGAGGGAAGGCTCTTGCCAACAGTAGGCGATACACTTAAAATTCTGCTAACATTTTCACTAACAGTTTTTGGATGGATTTTTTTTCGAGCGCAAAGCATTACGCACGCATTTGATTATATCGCTGGCATTTTCAATAAAAATTTCTTCACTTGGTACGAATTTGACGATTTATGGCGAGTGTTATTAACTTCTGCTCTTGTAGTTTTCTTTATTGCGATAGAATGGTTGGGGCGAAACAATTTATATGCAATCGAAAAGTCATTTATCAGGAGTAAAAAAGTTTACCGTTTGGCATTTTACTATCTGATAGTTTTTCTGATATTTTTTGCAGGCGGTATGCAGCAAACCTTTATTTATTTCCAGTTCTGATATGAGTAAAAAAGCACAAAATAAGACCATTTTAAACTTCTTGAGAAAGATTGTGCTATTCTTTTTACCTATTGCTTTGCTTGCCTGGCCGGCAGATATTTTTATTAGCCGAAATTTAAAAAAATCGAATTGGCATGTAGCTGGCGAATATCTGGTTTGGACCGATATTTACAATGGAAAAATTGATTCTGAAATTGCCGTTTATGGTTCGTCTCGTGCATGGATACAATTCAATCCAGATATTCTGCAAGATAGCACTGGGTTAAAATGCTATAATTTTGGAATGGATGGATTAAATTTCTCGTTTCAGTATTTTCGCCATACACAATATTTAAAATTTAATAAGAAACCAAAGTACATAATTGTTTCGGGCGATCTTTTCTTTTTTGAAAAGGAAAAAGGCTTTTACAATTATGTACAAACTTTGCCATACATGCTCAACAATCCTGATTATATCACAAATAGAGAATTATTCTCAGTTTACAATTATGCCGAATATCGTATTCCTCTCTATAGATATATTGGCAAGGATGCAGAGCTTATTCGCACAATGATTGTTGCATTAGGTTTAGAAGGAGAAAAACCATATCGAATAAAAGGGCACATGGGTCAAGAGCTTGAATGGACAGATGATTTTGAGAATGCGCAAAAACAAAAAAAACAGATGGATGTCAAAGTAGATCCACAAATACGCGAAATGTTTTACAAATTTCTGGATGAATGTTTACAGTCTGGCATCACCCCAATAATTGTTTACTCACCCGAGTATGCCGAGTATCGTGATTTTGTTTCAAATCGAGAGGAAGTCATAAATACTTTTAAATCCGCAGCAGGAAAATATGGTCTTGTTTTTCTAGATTATTCAAACGATGAAATCAGCTTTAATAAAGATTATTTTTACAACGCCACACACCTCAATAAAAAAGGATCAGAGCTTTTTACTGCAAAATTTTCGGTAGATTTTAGAAAGGCTGTTGTAAACTAAATTCTTTTCAAAAACTTCGAAATGGTCAAACTGTTGCACAGTCATAAAATTATAACTTCATATCGACTAACAACTAATTTGAAAGGTTTTGCATTTTGAGCCTTTCAGAATTATCCTTAACAATTCAATAGTTATTTAGTTTTAAAATTTCTTCTTTGCTTAATCCAGTAAGTTCGATTATGTCATCTATGGACATCCCTTTTTTTAGGGCGTTAGCAGCAACTTTTTGCATTGTTTCAGTTATTCCCTCTTTTCTGCCTTCTTTTCTGCCTTTTTCAATCCCTTTTTCTATTCCCTCTTTTCTTCCTTTTTCTTCGGCATCTAGGTAAGCAGAGCGTTCTGTGCGAACAGTATCCCAATATTTGTCGTATTGCATCAACTGGTCTTTTGTGTATGAACTGTTTTCTAAATATTGAAGTGCTTCTTTTGTTAATGCTTCTTCGTAAAACTCTTGAGGAATCTCGGTTGTGTTTTCATGTATCTCTGTTAAAAAACGCAACCATAATACTTGCAATTTCTTTTCGGTAATGTTTTTCGATTTGAATTTAGGTAATTCGATAAAAACAAACTCAAGTCCTTCGATTCGCTTTTCGATGTTATGAACATTTACAATTCGGTAATGATGATAGTGCTCTTCCAAATCGTTTTCAAAGTTTTCGTTTACCAAACTAAGGGCATAAACAGGTTGCAGCATTTTGTATTCTTTGGCACTGTCTAATTGCTTAACATATGCTTTTGATGCGTTAAAAACTACTCTACTCTTGAAACTTTCTGACCAAAACATCTGCATCTCAACTATAAACTGACGTCCGCGATTATCGGTGCAACGAACATCAACTAAAGAATTTTTTAAAATTGGAATTTCGGGTAACAGTTCAGCTGTTTGGTAGCTAAGTTTTACAATCTCTTGTCCTTCGTCCAACGGTAATAAACTATTGAGTAAACTCATGCACAAGTGTGGGTGCTCGCCAAAAATGCGCTCAAATGTTAGGTCGTTTTTGGGGTCTAAGTATCTCATAATTTATCGTTTCGTGCAAAGATAGGAAAAATTGCATTTGATAAGATAATTGTAATTTAAAATTGTGTTGACTTCATGGAACTACCGAGATACATCTAGTAATTATTTACTAATTACATTACAAATGCGACAATACTTACAAATCTATCTTTTTTAATCAACATTAAAAAAACGCTCTCAGCTGTACCCCTCCAGTATGAATTACCTTTACATCTGGAGATTTGCGGGCATTATAATTTAGGTTTACCTGTAATCCGTTCGACAACTGTCGTTGCAGCGAAACCGACCAAGTTAAGTTTACTCCAGGCATTAATCCCTCTAACATTTCGTATGCTAGAGCACCGTTAGTTGCCGAATTGTAAGAATAGTGAATATAATTAAATGTGGCATTCAAACTTCCTTTCTTTACAGAACTTAAACGATACTCTAAACCTGCATCATTTACTAATAGCCTCTCCCCTCCTACATTCTCTTTTTGCTTGTAATTGTATTTTATCGTAAGTCGGTTATTAAGATTTGGTTGAAAATTTATTTGAAACTCATTCTGAAGAATCTCGATTTCGAAATTTTTGCTACTAAAAAATTCTGAATTATAATATTTGTCGGTTATAGCCGATTTATTAACAATACCAATTGAAGGACTAAAGTTATATCTGAATTGCAAAGTGTGCGAAAGAGTCTTACGGGTATCAAATCCCGAAACCAGCATAAGTTTGTTGTTTGCCGCATTAAAGATATAATCTGCACCAGCTTTGGGATTACCACGATTAAACGAAAAACTGTTACGAAACGACGAGCTCATACTAACGAGATTAGCATCATCAATATTGCGAGCAAAAGGATTTGCGTATTCAGAAAAATCTGCCGAAGTATTTTTTTGCGCAATCATATAAGCAGCCTGATTCGAAAATCTACTTAAAAATTTTAGAACCCCAGTTTTATTCCGCCATCTTTGCTCTGGATAGATGTTTAGGCTCTGATTGATTTGATTTGAATAGGTTTTTATGTATTCGGCAGTTGGATTAATAATCCTAATAAAATTTGCTTGATCGATAAAATTTGCGATTTCAAACTCGTCTAGTTCCTGAATTCCATTAGAGTTATAATCTGTCCAGGTAAAAACTCCTTGTCCGGGAGCCACTTCGATGTACGAAAATTCGGTTTTACGTTCAAGTCCGGAGCCAATTTCGTAAAAATTCGACGAAGAAATCAGTCCTTTCCAAAGTCTAAAACTGTATTCGGCTCGACCGGTCATATTGTTTTCGGCACGACCCGAATACAAAGTACTGTCGTTTACTTCCAGAATGCGGTAACTCAATGTAGTATTAAATTTCTGTGATGGATTTTTATCGTATCCACCCGAAAAAGAAATATCGTGAGAGTTTGTTGACATTTGCAAAGAATTTGATTTGGGCAGATAATCTTCACGATATTTATAATTAAGTTTCACAGGTATTTTAAGACTATCGGCAGTTTGAACAAAAGCATTGTATGAGTTGAATCGAAAACTGTTGGCAGTTAAACTATCTGTTGTTGCCGAGCGACGTCTGTTATCTTCAGCGCTCTCACCTATTCCCAAACGCAACAATCTAAAATTGCCCGAAACCTGTAGGTCGTGCCTTAAAAATCCCGATTCGGACAAAATATCCTCGCTTGTTAAGTAAGATGCCATTCCTGCAAGCGACCATCTACCATAATTCAAATCTGTTTTTATCAAATTCTGTAACCCAGAGTACAACGCACCTCTGTCCAACCAAGATGTATTTAGCAGTGCGCGGCCATGCTTTTTATCGTTAAAAGTTAATCCTCCTGACAAATAGTTTTCGTTGGCGCCAGAATATAAGCTGGAAATATTCCAGTCGCGAGTAAATTCTGTTGATTTAAAATTCTCAATTGCCCTAAAATCTTTTTGCATAAACTCATAATCAGCAAAAGCGCCAAACCACAGCTTATCGGTTTTAACAAATGCCTGTTTTACACCCGTTTTAAATGCAAATCCGCTATCATCATCACTATCAAGCTTCGAAAAGGTATTTATATCGGTTTTACTGTATGCAAATTCATAATTGAGTGTTGTTTTATCGCTAACAAAAATCTCGGCACCAGTGTTAATAACCTGACTTTTCTTTGGTGTGATAATCAAACGATATGGAACATAATCTCCCTGTGGAACGCCATCTACAGGAGCAACCCATTCGTAAACACGTCCATTAGCTGCCGAAACACCTTTGCGGTAATTTCCCTTATTCGCACCTGCAAAAGCAAAACTAACTCTATATAGTGCGAAATCAGGATCAGTACTATAAACAAAAATCGAGTCGTAAACTGTTGCTCCAACAACAGTATCAGTTAGCATGTATCGAATCTCCTCACTAGCGAAACCAAGAGAATCAAATCCAGGAACCAGTGCTAGCTCGGTATTATCGCCAATTAAAGAAAGTAGAAGTTTGTCGTCCTGATCAAGATCCTGATCAAATGGTTGATTTTTATTATCTCTTTCATCATAAAGATTAAGCCAAAATTTTGAATTTTCAAACTTCATATCAGCCGAGCCAGTAATTAAAAAACGAGTATAATTTCGGTCGGAATACTCGAATTCAACAACAATTCGCTTATCCTTGTTTATTGGTTGACGAGGTGTAAAGCTTATCTCGCCAAGATTATAATCAATTACATAATCGTTGTCGCTGCCACGGGTGAGAAGTATTCCGTCAATATAAACTCTTTCTGTACCAGCGAGCACAACAATGTATTGCTCATTGTTCTCTCCTATAAGTTTGTATGGTCCCTGATTTCCTTCACTACCCTTAATCTCTTGTCGTCTAAGTTTTCCCTTTGCAACAGCTCCACTTATTCGGGTATCTAATCCAAACTCTTTTCCAGAAACTGTTTTTAAATCGGTATGCAATCCGATATCCGCTCCTTGAGCTTTTTTGTTGTAATTTAGAAAATATCCCTGCGGTTTTCGCAATTCGAAATCACCAGCAGTAAGCGAAATGCGATCGTTGTATATTTTGATAAAAACCTTGTCAAATTCTTGCAATTGCTGCGAATTACCGTCGGGCTGAATAGGAATATTATTATCGCTAATTGCTGCCTGAATAAATAAATCTTCGTTCAACTTTCCATCAAGCTGTAAATTCATTCCCGAATTAACAATTACATCCTGATTATTACCAAAGCCTATTCCGCGAGAAATGCTTCCCTTGCGCGACAACGAAGTTGTGTAATATGAATTTTTATAATCCTCACTGCTGAATACCAATTCGTACTCATCTGGATTATCTTTACTTGCTTCTAAAAAACTCTTTTTATCAAACAGATAATAATCAGAATAAAAATTAATTGGAAAAACCTTGTAGATAACCTTTGCAGAATCACAGTTAGGTTTTTTATTAAAAATTAAGGATGATTTTTCAAAATCCAGCTTATAATCACTATCTGGAATAATATTTCCAGAACAATCTCTAATTCGAAAACTTTCGGTAACTATGCTAAGAGTATCAAGCACAATAGTGTCTTGGCCAAGCGCAATACTTTTTTCTCTCAGATTTATCAGTGACTGCGAAAACAGTACTGTCTGAAAAAGGCAAAAGAACAATATTACCGATAGTTTTTTCACAATTAATTTTTACAAAAATAATCATTGAAGTTAATAACGGAAAAAAAGAAAGTTTATGTTAGCATTTAAATATTTAGCAGCCTAATTTAAAAATAGTTGATTTTTTGCATTGAGCATGGGGCTATTAGTGCTAAAATCAGACCTCTATGACAATCGCAATTTAAAAATACAACCCTATCTGATTTTGTCGAATACTTTTACGAATCTTATATTGATTTATTCACACATACACATTCAGCCTTCCAGGCTGTGGTGCATCAGCATTTATGTACTATTGGCGACAGAAGTCGCCCATAGTTATGGATATTATGCCCTAATGGCATTTCGGGCTATTTCAATTTGCCGAAGTTCTAACATAGCTAATTGGCAAATCTAAGCAGCCTAAGCACGGAGTGCTTAACATACATAACTGCTAGCGAAATGCGAAAGCATGAGCTGGCAGTTATAATAAGGCTTTGTTCAGAAATAACCTGTGCATTTTGACTTGTCCTTTTGTCCTTTTTCAGCGTTTCAAATTTTGCAAAGAGACGCAAGCTATTAGCTTCAATTTGGGCCTTGAAAAAGGACAAAATTACTGCGTCAATTCTGTACACTTTATTCCGGAACAAAGCCTAAGACAATTCAATACAGCCTGGAGGGCTGAATGTGAAAGACAACTATTTCACTAAATTCATTCCTCTACGACTATCGCAATTTATAAATTACAACCTTATCTGATTTTGTCGAATACTTTTACGAATTTTGTCATTGATTTATTTATAAATTCACATTCAGCCATCTGGGCTGTGGTGCATTTCTTTTTGCATACCATCGGAAACAGAAGTAGCCGATGGTTATTGATGTTAAGTCCTCCAGACTTTTTGATCTATTTCTTTAATTTGGGATTAACTTATCTAAACGGTAAATGCCCGGAGGGCATAACATCCATAACTGCTAGCGAAATGCGAAAGCATGAGCTGGCAGTTATAAAACGATAATTCAATACAGCCCGGAGGGCTGAATGTGAAAGACAACTATTTCACTAAATTCATTCCGAAAAGCAATAACCGAACTATTAAATAGCAATTATTTGAATTGGAGGTCTTAAATTAAAACATCCTGATATTCACAAATTGTACTTAACATTATTTTGGCAACAATGCTATACCCACTACATTGTTAGCTCCATTATAAATCCAAAAACTTAAAACTAAAAAGCACAAGCAGAATTCTTTGGTTCAACATATCAGTTTTAAAATTATATTTGTAATCAAAAGAAAACAATTTAAAAATAGAAATATGAGTGACGACAAGAAGATTATCTTTTCAATGGTAAACGTGGGGAAAAAGATCCCACCACAAAAACAAATTTTAAAAAACATTTATCTTTCATTTTTCTACGGAGCCAAAATCGGTATAATTGGGTTAAATGGATCAGGTAAATCAACTTTACTGAAAATTATTGCAGGGCTCGACAAGTCGTATGAAGGCGAGGTTGTATTTTCTCCGGGATACACAGTTGGCTATTTGGCACAAGAACCCGAGCTCGACAATTCGAAAACAGTTAAAGAAATTGTTGAAGAAGGAGTGCACGAAGTAGTTGCACTTATTAAGGAATACGAAGCAATTAATGAAAAATTTGCCGAGCCTATGAGTGATGATGAGATGAATGCTTTAATCGAAAGACAAGGCGAGCTGACCGAATTATTGGATCAACATGATGCTTGGGATTTGGATAGCAAACTTGAAAGAGCAATGGATGCTTTACGTTGCCCGGATGGTAGCGAATCGGTGGCACATCTCTCGGGAGGTGAACGTCGCAGAGTTGCCTTGTGCAGATTATTACTTCGCGAGCCCGATATTTTACTGCTCGACGAGCCCACCAACCACCTTGATGCTGAATCGGTTCAATGGCTCGAACAGCATTTACAGCAATACAAAGGAACTGTTATTGCTGTGACACACGACAGGTACTTCCTTGATAATGTAGCTGGCTGGATTTTGGAGTTGGATAGGGGAGAAGGTATACCTTGGAAAGGAAACTATTCATCATGGCTCGAACAAAAGACTGCACGTTTAGCAATGGAAGAGAAGCAAGAGTCGAAACGTCGCAAAACACTAGAAAGAGAACTTGAATGGGTAAGAATGAGCCCAAAAGCACGCCATGCAAAATCAAAAGCTCGTTTATCTGCCTATGATAAAATGCTTAACGAAGATAGCAAGCAAAAAGAAGAAAAACTCGAAATTTTTATTCCGAACGGACCTCGTCTTGGAGATAAAGTTTTAGTTGCAAAAGAGGTAACTAAGTCGTTCGATGATAAGCTGTTATTCCAAGATTTTAGCTTTGCTCTACCTCCTGCTGGCATCGTTGGAATTATTGGTCCTAACGGTGCAGGGAAAACAACCTTGTTCCGAATGATGATGAACCACGTTTCTGCAGATGCTGGAACTTTCGAAATCGGTGAAACCGTAAAACTAGGGTATGTAGATCAAACTCATGCCGAAATAGATCCCGAAAAGTCGGTTTACGAAGTAATTTCGGGCGGAAACGAGTTTATTAATGTTGGCGGAAAACTTATGAATTCTCGCGCATACGTAGGTAGATTTAATTTCAGTGGTGCCGATCAGGAAAAAAAATGTGGAGTTCTTTCGGGCGGAGAGAGAAATAGATTGCATTTAGCCATGACTTTGAAATCGGAATCAAATGTTTTACTTCTCGACGAGCCAACCAATGATATCGATGTTAATACCTTGAGAGCTCTTGAAGAAGGCTTGGAAAACTTTGCGGGATGCGCTGTTATTATAACGCACGATCGCTGGTTTCTCGATAGGATAGCTACTCACATAATCGCTTGCGAAGGCGATTCACAAGTTGTTTTCTTCGAAGGTTCTTATACCGATTATGAAGAAAATAGAAAAAAGAGGCTAGGAGATAGCGGCCCGAAAAGAATTAAGTACAGAAAACTTATGTAATAATTGCGGGAAAGACTACAATCTTTCCCGTTTTTAATTCTATAACCATGAAAACACTAATCACAACAATTCTTTTTACCTTAAGCATAGTGGCTTTTTCTCAGACAGAAGCTGAAAGTAATTATAACAAGCTTTCCGAAAAGCTAATAACAGCTAATGATGATGAAAAAGCAGATATCTATTGCAAATTATCGAATCTATTTCTCGACTCTATTGGCAATAAAGCACTCATATTTGCTCAGAACTCATTGAAATATGCAGAAATGACAAATAATAGAGAAGATATTGCGGAGGCAAATTTGCAAATTGCATCAGTTTTCATGAGTCAAAGCGACTGGGATGAAGCTCTTGAATATTTGATTGCGGCTGAGAAAGATATTAATAATGTTAAAGATCTAATCGTACTACATCGCATTTACAACCAATTTGGAATGATATATAAATTCACTAGACAGTACGACTTAGCAATGGAATACTACAACAAGGGATTAAAAATCGCTCGTAAAAGTAATAATCCCATTGACATTATTTTTACATTAAACAATATTGGCACTATCTATATCCTTCAAAATAAATACGATGCAGCTCTACAAATTTTTAAGTCTGCCGAAAAAGAATGTATAAATTCTAATAATGAGAGAAATTATCTTGCTTCAATTTATAACAATATTGGATATATCTACTTTGTTACTGGAAACTATCAAGATGCTAGAACTGAATGGAATCACGCGATAAATAGTCTTGATAAAACTAAAGATTTTCAACTCCAAGCAGTACTTTTAAATAATCTCGCAGAAATTGAAATTGAAACAGGAAATTATAATCAAGCACAACTCAATATCAACGAAGCCGAAAGCATTCATCAAAAACATAATTACAAGGAATCAAGAAAAAATCTTTATTACACAAGTTATCAATTGTTCTACAAAGTAGCTAAGTACCCAGAAGCAATAAACTATCTGAATAAATATATTGCCTTAAAAGACAGCATCTATAACGAAGAACTTAGCAATAATATTAGTAAAATAAAAGCTGATTACGATTTTGTTAGATTAGAGAATGAGTCCATTATTAAAGACAATGAAATTGAAAGGAAAAATTTACAAAGTAAAGCTTATATTATAGTAATTATTGCGATCACGGCTTCTATACTTTTATTATTCAGCATTTTAATAAATTCCAAGAGGCTAAATGGGAAACTAAATTCACTCAACAATATTCTTAAAGTAAAAAATGAAGAAATTGAATCTAATCTAATATATGCCAGACTAATACAAAATGCTATTACTAGTAATAATGAAACCACTTCAAGTTCAGTTTTATTTGATAAACCAAAATTTGGTGTTGGTGGAGATTTCTTTATGCAAAGAAAAATTGAAAATGATTCGTATTTTATTTTGGGAGATTGTACTGGTCATGGCACATCTGGAGCTATTCTATCGGTTTTTGCAATTAGTACAATAAACAAAATATTGGCTCCACAAATTAGTCCTGACACTATTGTTAATAATCTGAACATTAACTTTTTAAACTATATTACTGCAAGTGATAATTTAAAGAATGAGTCCCTAACAATTTCGATTATATGTGTGCAAAATAACAAAGTGTATTATGCCGGTTCGCGTCAAAAAATATGGCATTTTAGCGAGAAAAATCAGAAACTAACCGAGCACAAAACCGACTCGTTCATAATTGGACAGGAAAAAGAAACTAACTTTTCATTGAAAACTTTGGAAGTGCAAACAGGTGATGTGGTATTTATGGCTAGCGATGGATTTGCTGATCAATTTGGAGATGCTGAAAAAGGAAAGTATAAATACGAAAGATTTCGTCAAATGCTTATCAACTGGACTTCAGAAGGTATACACGAAACAAAATATCCTGAGAAAGAGCTTAGTTTATGGCAGGGAAAAGCAGAACAAACCGATGATATTATGGTTATGGCTATTAAAATTTAACTAATTTTGCAATAAATTTTTTCAAATGATTTCAAAATACGATATAATTGTTGTTGGAGCTGGTCATGCAGGATGTGAGGCAGCAGCAGCGGCCGCCAATTTAGGTAGTCGCACTCTGCTAATAACAATCGACATGAATAAAATTGCACAAATGTCGTGTAATCCAGCAATGGGAGGGGTTGCTAAGGGACAAATTGTAAAAGAGATTGATGCTTTAGGAGGTTATGCTGGTATTATTACCGACAAATCTATGATACAATTCCGTATGCTCAACATGTCGAAAGGGCCAGCAATGTGGAGTCCGAGAGCGCAATGCGATAGGATGGTTTTTAGTTCCGAATGGCGTAAAACACTGGAAAGTTTACCAAATTTGGACTTTTGGCAAGATTCGGTAAACGGAATTATTGTCGAAAACAACAAGGTAGTTGGAGTAAAAACCGAGCTTGGGGTTAAAATTAAAGCTAAATCAGTTATTTTAACAACTGGAACTTTCCTTAATGGTTTGATGCATATTGGACAAACAAAACTAAAAGGAGGAAGAATTTCGGAGCCGGCATCCTATGGACTTACCGAAAATCTTATTCAACATGGCTTTACTGCCGACAGGATGAAAACCGGAACACCAGTAAGAATTGACGGAAGAACCGTCGACTATTCAAAGCTTCAAAGTCAGGAGGGCGATAGTCACATAATGCCATTTTCATATTTGCACAATTACAATCAAACATTTTTAAAACAGCGTGCTTGTTATATTGCATATACCGACGAAGAAGTCCATGCTTCTCTTAAAACTGGTTTAGAAGAATCTCCACTATTCGACGGTACTATTCAGAGTATTGGTCCGAGATATTGTCCAAGTATTGAAACAAAACTTGTAACTTTCCCAGACAAAGACAAGCATCAGCTATTCCTAGAGCCTGAGGGAGAAACTACAAT
>JAQVGK010000314.1 GCA_028696755.1 Bacteroidales bacterium
TTTAATTATTATCGACATTTTAACCGACAATTATCCATCTGAAACAACATGGAAAATATTAAATACTGAAACATCAGAAATCGTCTACTCAGGTGGACCATATAACGTCAACAACTCGCATAATATTTCTAATCTTTGCTTTGGAGATGGGTGCTATACTTTTACGGTTTATGATAGTTTTGGAGATGGTATGGGGGGAACAACCTTAAATCCAGCTGATGGTCACATAACAATTACAAATACAAATACTTCTGAGGTAATTCTAGACTTTAATGCTGGAGCAAACTATTGGAGCCAACAATCAACAGATTTTTGCATTATTAATACTAAAGATGAAGAAAATAATAATATTAGCAATAATCTTAGAATTTACCCTAATCCAAGTTCTGGACTTATAAATTTTGAGTTTGGCGATATAATCGAATCAATTTCTGTTTACAACAATCTAGGTCAATTAATGATTGATCAATCAATCAATGATTATTCTAGCAATTTGAATATTGAATCACTACCTCAGGGAATTTATCTTGTAAAAGTTAATACAGCTAGTGAAACAATAATAAAGAAAGTTATACTTAACAAATAAATCTAGTCATAATCGACACAGGCTGCCCTAAAAAGCAGCCTTTTTTTTTGCCAGTAATCAAAGCTTTTGCTAACTTTGTAACCAAACCACCGAAAAATGAAAAGAATTTGTCCAGTTTGCAATATGGAATTTGATGGCAGAGCCGACAAAAAGTTCTGCTGCGATCAGTGTAGAAATTCATACAACAATAGTATTTACGCCGATTATGCCAACACTACTCGGAATATCAACCGAATATTAAAAAACAACAGACGTATTTTGTTCGAGTTTTTCGACAAAGGAAATTTTAAGCCTCATAAGGATAAACTTATGATTGCTGGCTATAATTTCGATTACCTTACCAATATGTACAAAACAAAAACTGGCAAAACTTATTTTTACTGCTACGACTTCGGAATAAGTTTACATGATGATGGTTTTTGCTCGATCGTGGAGAAAAAGGAGTATGTGGATTGATCTAATTGGCACTACTAGGCCAAACACCTCAAATTTAATCGTTCTAAAACCTTTCTATACTTAGTTTTTTTGCTGACTCCTTCTAAAAAATTGAACGCGAATTGACGAATTTTGCTGACGCCAGTAACAAATTAAGGCGTCAGCAAAATTCGTTTATTCGCGTTCAAAAAAACTTGGAGTGAGCACAGCGAACGACAAGTTCACTTTGCGTTTGTGTAGCCCGACCTGTCATCACCGCATTTTGCCACAAAAATTGGGGTAGGGACTTCCAACAACATAAAATTCGTTACCTGCAATTTCTTGATTCCAACCATTGCACTGCGCGTTGCTTTAAGTAGTCCTGTATTGAAGCCAATTTTACTAATCGCTAAAACCTTAATTATCTTGGAGGTCAACAATAACAATAAATTTATTTTTTTAATGCGTTTGTCTGGTTTGGCTCTACAACTAGTTTTGCATATTCCCTACTTTATGTTAATTTTGTACAAATATTAAAACAGAATAATTATGTTAAAAATTACTGACAATTACGTAATCGAACAAAACGTTGCGTATATTCTAACAGATAAAGCCCAGGTCAACGACCTCCAATTAAGTGCAGATGAAATAAACTATGCAAATAGGATGATTGAAAACAAAGCCGACTTTGTGCATATCAATTCATTTTACAAATCCTCGTTTATTGTTATTGCAAAAAGCGAGAAAGAAAAAAATCTGCGTACCGAAGAAATTCGTGTTTCAGCATGCAAAACAGCAGGAATCTTAAACGAACTTAGATACGACACTTTAAACATTATTGATTTAAGTGGAGATTTGTATTCGCTAGCTTTTGCAGAAGGTTTAATTCTTAGCACTTATGGTTTCAACAAATATCTGAAAGACAAACAAGAGAAAGAACACAGCCTTAAAACTATCAAAATCGTAACCAATAAGCTAAGTTCTCTTGATACAGAAAGCCTCGAAGCTTTGTGCGAAGGAGTATTTGCTGCTCGTGATATTGTTAACGAACCAGTTTCGTTCATGACCGCTCGCGAACTTGCCAACGAAGCCGAAAGATTAGGAAAAAAATATGGTTTTAAAACTGAGATTCTTGATAAAGGAAAAATCGAAAGTTTGAAAATGGGTGGTTTGCTAGCGGTAAATCGCGGAAGCATTGATCCTCCAACTTTTACCGTAATGACTTACGAACCGGCAAATGCAGTTAATGAAAAACATATTGTTCTTGTTGGCAAAGGATTAGTTTTCGATACTGGAGGTATCAACCTAAAACCAAGCGGTTCGCTCGAAACTATGAAATGCGACAAATCGGGCGGTGCAGCAGTAATTGGAACTTTATGTGCTATTGCAAAAGCGAAACTTCCTGTAAAAGTAATTGGACTTGTTCCAGCCACAGATAACCGCCCAGGTAATAATGCCTACGTACCAGAAGACATAATCACGATGTTCGATGGAACAACTGTGGAAGTTATGAATACAGATGCCGAAGGCCGTTTAATATTAGCTGATGCGCTTGCTTATGCAAAAAAATATGATCCTTCGCTTGTTGTTGATCTTGCAACATTAACGGGAGCTGCTGTTGTTGCAATTGGCGAAAGTGCTACTGCAATAATGGGAAATACTGTTTCTAATATTGCTGGACTAAAAGAAACTGGTTTTGAGGTTTGGGAAAGATTAGTCGAACTTCCATTGTGGGAAGATTATGCCGAACAATTGAAATCTCCGGTTGCCGACATGAAAAATATCGGTAGTCGTTGGGGTGGTGCAATTACTGCTGGTAAATTTCTTGAACATTTTACCGACTATAATTGGGTACATCTAGATATTGCAGGACCAGCATTCACCGAGAAAAAAGACTCGTATCGCGGCAACGGTGGAACAGGTGTTGGTGTTCGACTACTGTTCAACTATCTTAAAAAGATGACAGAATAATCCGAATTTAAAGCAATAAAATTTTTGGCTTGGTTATTACTAAAACTGTATAACTTTGCCATGCAATTTAAATCATAAAAAAATGAGCAAATTAAGAATTGGCATAACTCACGGCGACATTAACGGAATAGGTTACGAAGTAATTTTAAAAACCCTTTCCGATCCACGCGTAATTAGCAATATTACTCCGATAATCTACGGATCGCCAAAAGTACTTTCATATTATCGCAAGGCTTTTAACAATACAAATCAAACTGTTACTATTAACAATGCCGACGAAGCTAAATCAAGAACCATCAACATACTTAACTGCAACAGTGAAGACATCAGGGTTGAAATTGGAAAATCAACCGAAATGGCTGGTTTAGCATCTTATCAGGCACTCGAAAAAGCTGTTTCAGATCTAAAGAACAACAAAATTGATTTAATCATCACAGCCCCAATAAATAAAAAGAATATTCAGGCAGCCGGATTTAATTTCCCTGGTCATACCGAATATTTTGCAAAAGAATTTGAAGCAGATAATCATCTGATGATTTTGATGAATGATGTAATAAAAATTGGTGTGGTTACTGGCCATGTGCCGATTAGCGAAGTTTCAGAAAAAATCACAAAAGAACTGATTCTTAAAAAGTTAAAGGTTCTAAACGATAGTTTAATCAATGATTTTCTGATTCGCAAGCCAAAAATTGCTATTCTTAGTCTAAATCCTCACTGTGGCGACGAAGGAGTTATTGGAGATGATGAAATAACTAAAATAATTCCAGCAATCGAAGAGGCTAAAAATAAAGAAATTCTTGCTTTTGGACCTTATCCTGCAGATGGATTTTTTGGAGCAGGCGATTTTAAAAAGTTTGATGCTGTTTTAGCGATGTATCACGATCAGGGCTTAGCGCCATTTAAAGTGATTGCATTTGAAGATGGTGTTAATTTCACAGCTGGACTTCCATTTGTAAGAACCTCGCCAGCCCATGGTACTGCTTATGAGATTGCAGGAGAAGGAGTTGCGAACGAGCAATCGTTTCGAAGTGCTGTTTACGCGGCTATCGACATTTATAATAACAGGAACTTCCAATATGACCTAGAAAAAGGAAAATTAAATATGGATGAACTTGGCGATTTGAATGAAATAAATAAATACGGAGAATAATGGCAATTTACACCAAGGAAGAAGCACTCGAGTACCACAGCGGTGGACGTAAAGGAAAAATTGAGGTAGTATCATCAAAACCATTTCAAACACAAAAGGATTTATCTTTGGCATATACTCCAGGAGTTGCAGTACCATGCCTCGAAATCGAAAAAAATCCTGATACTGCTTACGAATATACAGCTAAGGGCAATCTCGTCGCTGTAATTTCGAACGGGACAGCAGTTCTTGGACTTGGCGATATTGGTCCCGAGGCATCAAAGCCAGTTATGGAAGGTAAAGGCTTGTTATTTAAGGTCTTTGCCGACATTGATGTTTTCGATATTGAAATTAACGAAAAAAATCCTCAAAAGCTAATCGAAATAGTAAAATCGCTAGAACCTACTTTTGGTGGAATTAATCTCGAGGATATCAAAGCTCCAGAATGCTTTGTAATTGAGGAAGAACTGAAAAAACTGATGAATATTCCGGTTTTTCACGATGATCAACATGGAACTGCGATAATTTCGGGTGGTGCTTTGTTAAATGCACTTAAAATTGCAAACAAAAAGATTGAAGAAGTAAAAATCGTCTTCAATGGAGCTGGTGCTGCTGGTATCAGTTGTGCAAGATTATTTGTAAAGCTAGGGGCAAAAAAGGAAAATATCGTT
>JAQVGK010000315.1 GCA_028696755.1 Bacteroidales bacterium
GGATAAAAAAAATTGAAAAAAAGTTTCGATTTTTTTTGGAGGTAAATAAATAATTCATACATTTGCAAACCTTTTCCGAAGGGAAAAACAGGTTCTTTAAATGTATGAATTTTTTAATTTTGGCCGCTGTAGCTCAGTTGGTAGAGCAGCTGATTTGTAATCAGCCGGTCGGCGGTTCAAGTCCGTTCATCGGCTCCAAAATTTAAAGAACCTGGGGGGATACCAAAGTGGCCAACTGGAGCAGACTGTAAATCTGTTGTCGCACGACTTCGGAGGTTCGAATCCTTCTCCCCCCACTGCTAAGGATGCGGGAATAGCTCAGTTGGTAGAGCATCAGCCTTCCAAGCTGAGGGTCGCGAGTTCGAGTCTCGTTTCCCGCTCACAGGTGCCATTGTAGCTCAGGGGTAGAGCACTTCCTTGGTAAGGAAGAGGTCATGGGTTCAATTCCCATCAATGGCTCAGTTTTTTATTAACATAAAGTTAAGTAAGTTTAATTATTAATATTAATTTTTTAAGCCATGGCTAAAGAAAAATTTGACAGGTCGAAAGCACACGTAAATATTGGTACTATTGGTCACGTTGACCACGGAAAGACCACATTAACTTCTGCTATTACTACGGTATTAGCGAAGAAAGGTTTGTCGGCTGTAATGAGCTTTGACGCAATTGACAATGCTCCAGAAGAAAAAGAAAGAGGTATAACTATCAACACTTCTCACGTTGAGTATCAGACTGCAAATCGTCACTATGCTCACGTTGACTGTCCAGGTCACGCCGACTATGTAAAGAACATGGTAACTGGTGCTGCTCAGATGGACGGTGCTATTATCGTTGTTGCTGCTACTGATGGTCCTATGCCACAGACTCGCGAGCACATCCTCTTAGCTCGTCAGGTAAACGTTCCAAGAATCGTTGTTTTCCTCAACAAAGTTGATATGGTTGACGATGAAGAATTATTGGAATTAGTTGAAATGGAAGTTCGTGATCTTTTAAGTTTCTATGGATTCGACGGTGAAAATTGCCCTGTAATCAGAGGTTCTGCTTTGGGTGGATTAAACGGTGAACCACAATGGGAAGCTAAAATCGAAGAACTAATGGATGCAGTTGATAATTGGATTCCAATTCCTCCACGTGACAACGAAAAACCATTCCTAATGCCTGTTGAAGACGTATTTTCAATCACTGGTCGTGGTACAGTTGCAACTGGTCGTATCGAAACTGGTGTTATCAATACTGGTAACGAAGTTCACATCATTGGTTTAGGAGCTGAAGCTCGCAAAACTGTTGTAACAGGTGTTGAAATGTTCCGCAAAATTCTTGATAGAGGTGAAGCTGGTGACAACGTAGGTTTACTACTTCGTGGTGTTGACAAAGACGAGATTAAGAGAGGTCAAGTTATTGCTCAACCAGGAACAATTAAACCTCACACTAAATTCAAAGCTGAAATTTACGTTTTGAAAAAAGAAGAAGGTGGTCGTCACACTCCATTCCACAACAACTATCGTCCTCAGTTCTTCCTCAGAACACTTGATATTACTGGTGAAATTACTCTTCCAGAAGGTGTTCAGATGGTAATGCCTGGTGATAACGTAACAATCACTGTAGAGCTTATCTACCCTGTTGCTTGTAACGTTGGTCTTCGTTTCGCAATCCGCGAAGGTGGAAGAACAGTTGGTGCTGGTCAGATTACTGAAATCATTGACTAATTAAAAAATAATTAAGTGAGTGAGATACCAAAAGTATCTTACTTGCTTTTTTACGGGTGTAGCTCAGTTGGTAGAGCACTGGTCTCCAAAACCAGGTGTCGGGCGTTCGAGTCGCTCCTCCCGTGCAAAGATACATTGAAGAGATGAAGAAAATTAAAGAATATTTCATTGATACTTACAATGAATTGGTTCATAAAGTTACTTGGCCAAAATGGTCAGAACTTCAAAGTAGTGCTGTAGTAGTAATGGTTGCTTCCTTAATATTTGCCGTAGTAGTATTTGCGATGGACTTTACTTTTAAAGAAGTCCTCGAACTTGTTTACGGTATGTTTTATTAAACCAAATTTTGTCGGGTATGTCAGAGATAGTTAAAAAATGGTATGTGGTTAGAGCTCTTAGCGGGAAAGAGAAGAAGGTAAAAGAATACCTCGAAGCGGAGATTGCAAAAAACGGGCTCCAGAATCAAGTATCGCAGGTTCTGATTCCGACAGAAAAAGTTTATCAGGTCAGGAAAGGAAAACCGGTACATAAGGAAAGAAGTTTCTTTCCAGGTTATATTTTAATACATGCTGCTTTAGACGGTGAAATAGAGCACGTGATAAAAGGTGTAACCGGTGTAATTGGATTTCTTGGAACCAAAGACGGACAAGCTGTGCCATTGAGAAAAGACGAAGTTGCAAGAATTCTTGGTAAAGTTGATGAACTTGCCGAGAGTAGTGAAGAAGTTAACGTTCCGTTTTTTGTTGGCGAACCTGTAAAGGTTATTGATGGTCCGTTTAATGGTTTTAGTGGTGTGATAGAAGAAGTGTATGATGAAAAGAAAAAGCTGAAAGTAATGGTCAAAATTTTTGGTCGTAAAACTCCGCTCGAACTTAGATTTATACAAGTAGAAAAAGAGTAATCTTTTATTTTTAGAAAAAAAAGTTTATGGCAAAACAAATCAGCGGTTTTATTAAACTGCAATGTAAAGGAGGTGCCGCAAATCCGTCTCCGCCGTTAGGTCCGGCGTTAGGGTCGAAAGGTTTAAATATCATGGAATTCTGCAAACAATTTAATGGCAGAACCCAAGATCAGCCTGGTAAAATATTACCAGTTGTTATCACTTATTATAGTGATAAATCTTTTGATTTTATCGTTAAGACTCCTCCGGTAGCCGTTCAGCTTATGGAAATTGCAAAGTTAAAAAAAGGTTCGGCCGAGCCAAATAGAGCAAAAGTTGGTTCAATTACTTGGGAACAAGTTAGAACTATTGCTGAAGGCAAAATGGTTGACCTTAATGCATTTACCATCGAATCGGCGATGAGTATGGTTGCTGGCACAGCTAGAAGTATGGGGATAACTGTTAAAGGAGATTCTCCTATTAAAAAATAATTAAAGTACTTTTTGAAATGACAAAAATCAGCAAAAAAAGAAAAGACGCTTTAGCTAAAGTTGAAAAAGGCAAGAAGTACGATCTCCAGGAAGCTGCAAAACTTGTAAAGGATATTACTTTTACAAAATTTGACGCATCGGTAGATATTGACGTTCGTTTAGGTGTTGACCCTCGTAAAGCCAATCAAATGGTTAGAGGTATAACAACTTTACCTCACGGAACAGGAAAAACTGTTCGCGTTTTGGTATTGTGTACTCCTGAAAAAGAACAGGAAGCTAAAGATGCAGGTGCAGATTTTATTGGATTAGATGATTATATTGATAAGATAGCCGCTGGCTGGACAGACGTAGATATCATTATAACAATGCCTCAGGTTATGGCAAAATTAGGAAAACTTGGACGTATTTTAGGTCCAAGAGGTCTTATGCCAAACCCAAAGACTGGTACTGTTACCATGGAGATCGGCAAAGCAGTCGAAGATGTTAAAAAGGGTAAGATCGACTTTAAAGTGGACAAGTATGGTATTATTCATGCAGGTATTGGTAGAGTTTCTTTTAGTCCTGAAAAAATCGTTGATAACGCTAACGAATTAGTTCAGACTATCATAAAACTTAAACCAGTTGCTGCTAAAGGTACATATGTTAAAAGCATTTATCTTTCTAGTACTATGAGTCCCGGTATAGAGATCGATCCAAAATCAATTAATTAGTAATTTACAAATTGCCGGTTATGAAACGAGAAGATAAAAATGCCCTTATCGAAAGCTTGCAAGCAACAATCGAAGAATACAGTCACTTTTATTTGGCTGATATTTCGGGATTGAATGCTGTTCAAACCTATGAACTTAGGAAAAAGTGTTTCGAAAAAGGCATTGAACTGATTGTTGTTAAGAATACTTTCTTTAGAAAAGCTTTAGAAAGAAGTAGTCGTAATTGTGAGGAATTATTCCCGGTGTTAAACGAAAACACATCGGTAATGTTTTGCAATGTTGCAAATGTTCCAGGCAAACTTATTAAAGAACTTAATAAGAAAAGCGAAAAACCTCTTTTTAAAGGAGCCTACGCAGAGGAGTCTATTTATGTTGGTGCAAATCAACTAGAGGCACTTGCTACGCTCAAATCTAAGGAAGAACTTATTGGTGATGTAATAATGTTGTTACAGTCGCCGATGAAGACCGTTCTTGGACAACTTGAATCAGGTAGAAATTTATTGGGTGGTTTAGTAAAAACCTTATCCGAAAGAGATTAAAAAATAAAGTTTAAAACAAGTTAAAATCAATTAAAATGGCAGATCTTAAGAAGTTAGCAGAAGAATTAGTTAACCTTACTGTTAAGGAAGTAAACGAATTGGCAGGTATCCTCAAAGATGAGTATGGTATCGAGCCCGCAGCAGCTGCAGTAGCAGTAGCTGGACCAGCAGCAGCTAGTGAAGCAGCAGCAGAAGTAGAAAAAACAGATTTTGATGTTATTCTCAAAAACGCTGGTGCTCAAAAACTTCAAATCGTAAAATTAGTTAAAGAATTAACTGGATTAGGTTTGAAAGAAGCAAAAGCTCTCGTTGACGAAGCTCCAAAACCAATTAAAGAAGGAGTTCCAAAAGATGAGGCAAACGCACTTAAAGCTCAATTAGAAGAAGCTGGTGCGGAAGTCGAACTTAAATAAACAACTTTCGTTGTGTAAGTTT
>JAQVGK010000316.1 GCA_028696755.1 Bacteroidales bacterium
TATCGAGTTCTTTTCGCACTTCTGGTTGTACTCCTGATAGAATAATTTTTTTCCCAGATGCTTTAAGAACCTTTATTGCTTCCTTAAAGTTGTGAACTCCAGTAGAATCAATAAATGGCACATAACGCATACGAATAATCAGCACTTTTGTCGAGCTGGCATGACCTTTAAGAACTTCGCCGTAATGTTTTGCTGCGCCAAAGAAAAACGGACCGCTAATTTCGTAAATCTCGATTTCTTTGGGCAAGTAACCATAGTTTTCGATTATATCCGATTCTTTTTCCTTTAAAATTGCTTGTCCGTTGTCGGCCATGCGTTTCATAAACAAGATAGCTGAAAGTACAATTCCGATTTGAATTGCAACTGTTAAGTCAACTAAAACAGTTAAAACAAAGGTTGTCAATAATATAATTATGTCGAAAGCAGAACCTTTTAAAATTGACCTAAACGATCGCCATTCGCTCATGTTGTACGAGACTAAAATCAAAATTCCAGCGAGGCAAGACATTGGTATTAACTTAGCATATTTTCCGAAGAACAATAAAATTAAAAGCAATGTAACGGCATGAATCATTCCGGCAACAGGAGTTCGACCACCATTTTTGATATTAGTTGCAGTTCTGGCGATAGCTCCAGTTGCAGGTATTCCACCAAAAATAGGAGTAACAATATTTGCGATACCCTGTGCAATAAGTTCGGTATTGCTGCGGTGGTTAGAGCCTATCATACCATCAGCAACTACTGCTGATAGTAACGATTCGATAGCGCCTAGCAAAGCAATTGTAAGAGCTGGGGCAAAATAATAGCTGATATTTCCCCAATCAATAGCAGGAAAATCCAACGAAATACTTCCATTTATCTCACCAAAAAGTGTTTCGATGGTAGTAACAGGAAGTTTAAATATTGCAGTTGCAGCTGTAATTAAAATAATAGCTACAAAAGATC
This sequence comes from Bacteroidales bacterium, assembly GCA_028696755.1. The sequence goes on from JAQVGK010000316.1 coordinate 946, forward strand.
CCGGAATTTTATTTGTTATTTTATTGAAAAACAAACTAATGAGAATTGTTGCAACAGTAATTATTATGGCGATATAATTCACGCTAGTAAACGAATGGAAATAAGCGTCCCATTTACCGAGAAAATCGGCAGGAACATTGGTCATTTGCAATCCAAATGCATCTTTAATTTGAGTAGAAAATATAATCAGTGCAATACCGCTGGTAAATCCAACAATTAAAGGATGCGGTATATATTTCAATAATGCACCCAGACGCAGTAATCCAAAAGCTATCAACATAATCCCTGCAAGAATTGTTGAAATTAGCAGTCCTCCAACTCCATACTGAGATACAATTCCAAAAACAATTACAATGAAAGCACCTGTTGGGCCACCAATTTGCACTCTGCTACCGCCAAGAAAAGAAATGATAAATCCAGCAATAATTGCTGTGATAATACCTTTTTCGGGAGATACACCAGAAGCAACTGCGAATGCAATAGCTAGTGGCAATGCTACTATTCCGACAATTACACCTGCAAATAAATCTTTACTAAACTGCTGTTTGGTATAGCCTTCTTTAAGAACCGAAAAGAATTTCGGTTTAAAAATCTCTTTCATTACTGTGTGATTAAAACGAATGCAAAATTATAAAAACTAATAATGCTATGATAGAAAAAATAATATGTTAAAGAATCATTGAAGCTATTTTCTCAACTCAAAATTTTCGCCAAGATACAATCTTCGCACCTGCTCATCTGCTGCAAGCTCTTCGGCAGTTCCACTTTTCAAAATATCACCCTCGAAAAGTAAGTATGCTCGGTCGGTAATGGTTAGAGTTTCGTGAACATTGTGGTCGGTAATTAAAACTCCAATATTACGATCTTTTAAATGGCGAACAATAGTCTGGATGTCCTCAACTGCAATTGGGTCAACACCCGCAAAAGGCTCGTCGAGTAAAATAAAGCTTGGGTCAATTGCCAGTGCTCTGGCAATTTCGGTACGTCGTCTCTCTCCGCCAGAAAGCTGAAATCCTTTATTTTTTCTGATATGAGTTAGACCAAATTCATCCAATAATTGTGACGTTTTTCTAAGCTGCTCTCCCTTGGTTAGTTTTGTCATCTCGAGGATAGCCTTGATATTATCCTGAACAGTCATTTTTTGAAATATAGACTCTTCCTGAGCAAGATAACCAATGCCTCGACGAGCACGTTTATAAATTGGCTCTCTGGTAATTTCAGCATCATCAAGGTAAATGTGCCCCTCATTTGGTTTAATTAAACCAACTATCATATAAAAGGTTGTTGTTTTTCCTGCACCATTCGGGCCTAACAAACCAACTATCTCACCCTGATTAACCTCAACGCTGACGCCTTTTACAACAGTACGTTTGCCATATTGCTTTACTAATCCAGAGGTATATAACTTCATCTTTTCTATTTTTTGCAAATATAATAAAAGGAGGCAGAGGAAATGGAATTGTGGTGAAAAATTTATTGAGCTGCTGCTAATTCATCTGAGTAATCTCATACTTCTTCAACTCCATCTTCTCTCCATCAAAAACTGCATAACTAAAGTTAAAAAGCCAGTCGCCAAGATTTGTAAACAATGTTCGCTCGTTTAGCTGATGTTGAAATGGAATATGTCTGTGACCAAAAACAAAATAATCAACATTCTGCAATTCAAGAACTGTCCTTGAATATTTCACCAGCCATTCTTCCTCAAAATTTATTTTGTCGGGATAACGATGTTTTTTTCGACTCGACGACGACCATGCAAAAGCAATTCTAAAAGTGATTGAAGGATGTATCAATCGGAATAGAAACTGGAAAAACTTTGACGAAAATATTTTCTTTAGGAAGTTGTACCTTTTATCGTAAGGACCTAAACCATCACCATGACCAATGTAAAATGTCTTTCCACCGATTTCGCGCACTTGTGTACCACGAATTAGCTCGGCTCCTGTTATCTGCTCGATGTAACCAAATGTCCACATATCGTGATTGCCAGCATAGTAAGTGATTTTAATTCCACTATCGGAAAGCTCACGCAACTTAGCAAACAAACTAGCAAAACCACGCGGGACAAGATGCTTGTACTCGAACCAGAAATCAAACATGTCGCCACCAAGAATCAACTCCGAAGCATCTAGCTTAATTTCATCAAGCCATTTAATCATAAGCTTTTCACGAAAATCAGAACTGTATTTGGCATCAATTCCAAAGTGCGCATCCGACACAAAATATGTTTTATTTCTATCTATCAAAACAATAAAAATGGTTTGCTCCGGTATTCGCGGAAATTAATTTTTGCCAAAGATAATGTAAATCTAATTTTTTGAAAGTAATTATCGGTGTAAATATCGTTGCTGGCATTCCACACTGCCTTTGTTGCGGTAATCGGAAAATATACACATAAGAAATCTTGCCAAATCTTAATCGAAATACCCGCCTCGTAATAAAAATCGGCAAATTTTTCGCCCGAAATCGAAGGACATAAAGCTGAATTAAAATACACATCCAGAAATTTCAAAGGAGTTGAAGAATCCAGATTTAAAGCCGTCAACCAATTATTTGTCTGCCCATAAGGAGTGTACAAAGTAAATCCGCCATCGTTTCTAATAAATTGATGCGACCAAAACAGCTGTGGATTAAATCGGATATCATCACTCCTACTTACAAAAATATCGTCGTAAAGATAATCTTGAAATCCAGTATTACCAGCCATTCTAAAGTTGTAATTCCCATAATAAACAGGCGAATTATACAAGAATTTCCCAGCAAAAAACCGTATTTTCAAGCCCTGATTTTTTCGCAAGTAGCTGAGTTTGTATTTCAATTCGACACTTGCCTTTGCAAAGCCCTTTCCACGGTCAACATTTAGAGATGCCGACCATGGATTTATCTTGCGAAAATTGCCGTAGCTTAATTCCAAAGTTTGAAAATACTTTAAATCTCCTGTAACAAAATCATTTGCAACAACATTTCTCAAAACAGCTTCGGAATGAATTGGTAAAGCAGGCTCTGTTTTAAAAATAAACTTTAAGCCCGATGAATTTCTAATTCTATATGCCGAGCTATCACGATATTGAGCAAATGATGAAGTTTCGCAAAACAATTCAATTTCTCGCAAAAATTTGCATTTTGGATGAATGTAGAATCTGAAATCGGCCATGCCGGTAATGTTTCCCGAACGAGTCCCAAATAATGGAGCGACAACATACTCGAATCTGTGTTTTGGAACTGGCAAAGAATAAAATACTAGTCCAGGCATAAAACCATCGGCAGCATTAAAGCCAACAAATGGCATCAATGGTAATTCGGCGATTTCGGGATAATCTATAGTCCCAAAAAATCTTAATTTAAGTTTTCTTCCCGTCTTAAAAATTCCAGGTGCAAAATAATTATTGTTTCTGTTATAATCGGGGCAATATAAGTCTTTGTCAACCGATGCTTTTTCTTTATCATGATTTTCGAACTTCATTTTTCCCTCAAAGCCAGGATGAATAATTAAAGAATCGCCAATGCTTAAGAATAAAGGCCCAGAGGCAGTTCGCTTATTCTTTACAACAATGCTGTCGCCTTTTTGTCTTGTGATTTTATAATCGGGCAGGTCATTACAAATAAGCATTTCGTCAAAATACTTTTTACAGATGCTATCACCTTTTGCTTCGAAAAACTCAATTACAGTTTCGGGATAAATATGCTTAAACTTATTTTCGGCATAAAACTCATTCATCAGTTCTTTAAACTTTTCAACTCCCAGATATTTTTCGAGCATATAAAGAAAGGTAACCGGCTTGTAATACGACATTATAAAGTAATTTGGAGGCGA
>JAQVGK010000317.1 GCA_028696755.1 Bacteroidales bacterium
ACATCTTATTATTTCTGGCGAAATGCTCGGTGGACAGATTGCTAGTATTCATAATCTTGGATTTTACGTAAATCTTATGAAACAAGCACGTGAAAAAATCAAAGATGGAACATTCTCTTCATGGAAAAAGCTAATGATAGAAAAACTTAATCAAAGAATCTGATTGAAAAAGCTCGACATCTATATTATCAAGAAATTTCTGGGAACATTCTTCTTAGCTCTTACATTGATAATTCTTATAGCTATCATTTTTGATGTCTCTGAGAAAATGGACGATTTCCTTGATAAAGGAGCACCTTTAAAATCAATACTTTTTGATTATTACCTAAATTTTATCCCTTATTTTGCTAACTTATTTAGCTCTTTGTTTGTTTTTATTTCGGTCATTTTCTTCACTTCCAGAATGGCGGCAAAGACAGAGTTTATTGCAATGTTTTCGAGTGGAATAAGCCTACATCGAATGCTGGTTCCCTATTTTATTGCTGCTTTTATCATCACTACTTTCTCTTTTGTTTTAGGCAACTATGTTATTCCAGATTCAAACAAAAAACGTTTAGAATTCCAATCGGCCTACTTTAAAAATATGGAAGGGAAATATGGAGATTATAATATCCACAGGCAAATTCACCCAGGAGTTTATTTCTATGTCGAAAGCTACAACAGAATGCGAAATCTTGGTTTAAAAATGACTCTCGAAGAATTTGATGGAGTTCAGCTAAAATCTAAACTAACAGCAGAAATGATGATTTGGGACTCTATTAATCAAAAATGGATTCTTCAGAATTATTACATACGCAATTACATCGACAACAGAGAGGAAATCATTTCGGGATTAAGACTCGATACAGCTTTTAGGGTAAAACCCGAAGATTTTACTACACGAACAAATGTTGTTGAAGCTATGAACCGTAAAGAATTAAACGCATTTATAGCTGAGCAAAGATTATCTGGCACCTCGGCGGTTGTAACAAGCGAAATTGAAAAAAATACTAGAATAGCATCTCCTTTTGCCACTTTTATTTTAACGCTTATAGGCTTTGCCTTATCCGTTCGAAAAGCAAGAGGAGGGCTTGGCCTCAACATCGGTATTGGAATCTTACTTAGTTTTTCCTACATCCTATTTATGAGATTTGCAACAGTTTTTGCCATCAGTGGCGTATTTAGTGCGGCATTCTCGGTTTGGATCCCAAATATTTTATATGCATTAATTGCAGCAGGAATATACCTTACTGCTCCAAAATAAGTTTATCCAATTCAATAGAATATGAACAAAAATGAGAAAATCGAAGCTCTCCACAAAAAACGTAGCGAGGTTATGCTCGGCGGTGGTGAAAAAGCAATTCAGAAACAAAAAGAATCAGGCAAACTTACTGCACGTGAAAGAATTGACTTATTGCTTGATAAAGGATCTTTTAACGAATACGATTTATTTGTACAGCACGCTGCCCGCGATTTTGGAATGGCAGATAAAGTTTTAAACGGCGATGGTGTTGTTATTGGTACTGGAACAATTGATGGAAAACCAGTTTGTGTATTCGCTCAGGATTTTACTGTTGTTGGTGGCTCTCTAGGATATATGCATGCTCAAAAAATTGCAAAAATCCAAGACGTAGCAATGAAAATGAGAGTCCCTTGTATCGGAATTAATGATTCTGGCGGAGCTCGTATCCAAGAAGGCGTTAGCTCTCTTGCAGGATACGGTGATATTTTCTTTAGAAATGTACAAGCAAGTGGCGTAATTCCACAAATTTCTGTAATTCTTGGCCCTTGTGCAGGTGGTGCAGTTTATTCTCCTGCTTTAACTGATTATGTTTTTGTTGTTGACCAAGTTTCGAAAATGTTTATTACTGGTCCAGAAGTAATAAAAACAGTTCTTGGCGAAGAAATATCGCAAGAAGACCTTGGTGGTGCACGTGTACATAGCGAAATTACTGGAAATGCACATTTCTTTGCTCATAACGAAGAAGAATGTTTCGCTCAAATCCGCAAATTGTTATCATTTATTCCTCACAACAATAAAATTGGCTCTGATGTGAATAAAGGTAACGAACCTAGTGCCAAAATCGACATCAACTCAGTTGTCCCAGTTGATCCAACCAAACCTTATGATGTACGTGACGTAATTAAAGCTATTACCGATAATTCTGACTTTATCGAAGTAATGGAAAAATTCGCACAAAATATTGTAATCGGTTATGGTCGTATCGGTGGCAAAACTGTTGGATTTATCGCTAATCAACCTTTGTACCTTGCTGGTGTTCTTGATGTTGATTCTTCCGACAAAGCTGCTCGCTTCATTAGATACTGCGATGCTTTCGACATTCCTGTAGTTACTTTGGTTGACCTTCCTGGTTATCTTCCTGGAGTTGATCAAGAACATTCTGGCGTTATCCGTCACGGTGCAAAAGTATTGTACGCTTATTCTGAGGCAACTATTCCAAAACTTACAGTAATTTTACGCAAAGCTTATGGTGGTGGATATATTGCAATGAGTTCGCGCCATTTAAATGCTGACTTTGTTTACGCTTGGCCAACTGCCGAAATCGCTGTAATGGGTCCTCAAGGTGCTGCAAACATCATCTTTAGAAAAGAAATTTCGGAAGCTGCAAATCCTGACGAAATGAGAAAACAGAAAGTTGAAGAATATAAGGAAAGATTTGCAAATCCTTATGTTGCTGCAGCAAAAGGCTATGTTGATTCGGTTATCGAACCTTCGGAAACAAGAAATATGCTAATTCATGCTCTACTTCTCTGCGAAAACAAAGCTGAAGTTAAAACTGACAGAAAACACGGAGTTCCACCTTTCTAAAATCTGAATTATGAGCGAAAAACAAAGTATTATAATAAATATTGACGATGTTGAGTACTCAACGTTTTCAACTCCATCGTACGATAAAAAGCAAAAATGGGAACATCCAGATGAAAGAGTAATTACTTCTATCATCCCAGGTACCATTGTCGAAATCTTTGTTAAAGAAGGCGATAAAGTTAACGAAGGTGACCCAATGCTAATCATCGAGGCAATGAAAATGAATAACAGGATTAATTTTGGAATGTCGGGTATTGTTGGCGAAATCAATGTTAAGCCAGGCGACATAGTTTCAAAAGGTCATGTCCTGATTGTTATGAAATAACTTTTAAAGACCGGAGAAATCCGGTTTTTTTGTCTCCCTATTAAAGCATTTGAGTACTAATTAAATATTTTATTTTTTTAGGCAACCATTTTGCATCCTTCTCTGTCTTAATAATAAAGACTATTAAAATGAAAACTCAGAACACATATCCGCTACTTAGAGAGAGTCTCGAGTTCACAGCAGATGTTATTAAATATTCTGAGATTCTCGAGAAAGAACAGAAAAAACCTATTGCTTTACGTTTAATGCAATCGGGAATGAATCTAAACACCTATCTATTTCAGGCGCAAACAGCAATTCGTGAAGATGACATAAAATTCAAACTCGAAAAAGCACGAACAAGCATTGAAGAAGTTTTGTATTGGTTAAAACAATGCATTAAAAGCAACTATATCACCGAAGATGCTCGTATTTTCAGAATTGGAAGCCGATTATCGAATGACATTAATCTAAATCTGGCTGATTAAGAGTCAAGAATCCACATAAAATTGTTAATCTGAAAAATATAGTTTATTTTTACCTCTGAAAATTAGACATTATTGTCGGATATGAAAAAAATTCTTGTAACCGGAGGTGCCGGTTTTATCGGATCACATTTATGTGAAAGACTTTTAAACGAAGGTAACGAAGTAATTTGTCTTGATAATTTCTTCACAGGTTCAAAGTCGAACGTTGTACATTTGCTCGACAATCCTTACTTTGAGTTAATTCGCCACGATGTTACGATGCCTTTTTTTATTGAAGTTGACGAAATTTACAATCTTGCTTGTCCCGCTTCTCCAATACATTATCAGTACAATCCCATAAAAACCATAAAAACTTCGGTTATGGGAGCTGTAAATATGTTAGGATTGGCAAAACGCATTAAGGCTAAGATTCTGCAAGCATCAACTAGTGAGGTATATGGCGATCCTACCGTTCATCCACAAACAGAAACTTATTGGGGAAATGTAAATCCGATTGGTTCTCGCTCTTGTTACGATGAAGGTAAACGCTGTGCCGAGTCACTTTTTGTGAATTACCACAAGCAGAATGACGTAAAAATAAAAATTATCAGAATTTTCAACACCTACGGACCACGAATGCACCCAAACGATGGACGTGTTGTTTCAAATTTTATTGTTCAGGCTCTCTCTAACAAACCGATAACTATTTATGGCGACGGTAAGCAAACTAGGTCGTTTCAATATGTTGACGATCTTGTCGAAGGCATGATAAGAATGATGGCTACACCTTTGGATGTAACTGGACCTGTAAATATTGGTAATCCCGGCGAATTTACAATGCTTGAGCTTGCCGATAAAATAATTGCGTTAACTGGATCGAGAAGCAAAATCGAATTTTATCCACTTCCCGAAGATGACCCAATTCAGCGCAAACCCGACATTAGTCTTGCAAAATCTGTCCTGAACAACTGGGAACCAAATGTAAATCTTGAGAACGGGTTAATTAAAACAATCGAATATTTTAAAAAAGCTATATAAAAATGAAGGGAATAATTCTTGCCGGTGGTGCTGGAACTCGCTTGCACCCAATGACAATCAGCATTTCTAAACAAATAATTCCGGTTTACGACAAACCAATGATTTATTATCCGCTTTCAACTCTAATGTTGGCAGG
>JAQVGK010000318.1 GCA_028696755.1 Bacteroidales bacterium
ATTCCAAAAGAGCTAAACACTGCAGCAGCTTACACATATTTTCAGTTAAATTATTTGCCAGCAAATATCAGTATGTTAAAAAATGTTCATAAGCTTGAGCCTGGCAATTACATACTTGTAGATAAGACTGGAATAAGTGTAAAATCATATTATAAAATTCCGAATTCTCCTATTGCCGAAAATTATGATGACTATCAAACAGCTTCGAGAAAATTAAGAGATTTACTTGATGCTGCCGTTGAACGAAGACTTATGTCGGATGTTCCTCTTGGATGTTTTTTGTCGGGCGGAATTGATTCTACGGTTATTACTGCTTTAGCTGCAGGTCATACAAAGCATCTTAATACATTTTCGATTGGATTTAAAGATGAAGAGTTTTTTGACGAAACATCTTTTGCCGAAATAGTAGCTAAGAGGTATAAAACCAACCATACATCTTTCAAAATTTCTAATGATGATTTGTTGAATAATCTTACAGAAATGCTTGATTATCTTGACGAACCATTTGCCGACAGCTCTGCTCTAGCTGTTAATATCCTTAGTAAACTTACACGAACAAAGGTTACTGTTGCTTTAAGTGGTGACGGTGCTGATGAAATTTTTGCAGGTTATAATAAACATGCTGCACATTTTAATGCGCGTTATGCCAGTGCAAAGGAAAAGATTGCTGCCGCAATGAATCCATTATGGAAAGTTGTACCAAAATCGAGAAACTCAAAAGTCTCTAACTTTGCACGTCAACTCGATAGATTCGCAACTGGGTTTAAATTATCCCCTGATGAAAGATACTGGTACTGGGCGTCGATAGGTTCCGAATCGTATGTATCGTCACTTTTAGACATTCCAATTGATTATGCAGAATTCTCACAGCGAAAAAATAAGTATGTTAACTCAAATGTTGGTTTGGAAGATATTAATCAGGTTCTTTATACCGACATGCAGTTGATTTTACCAGGCGATATGCTAACTAAAACTGATTTAATGAGCATGGCCAATAGTTTGGAGGTTAGAACCCCATTTTTGGATCATACTGTGGTTAATTATGCTTTTTCTTTGCCATCGCACTACAAAATAAATTCAAATCAAAGGAAAAAAATACTTAAAGATTGTTGTAGCGATTTAATTCCAAAAGAGCTAATTAACAGACCCAAACATGGTTTCGAAGTGCCTTTGCTAAAATGGTTCAGAAATGAACTTTGGCAAATGATCGACAAAGATTTACTTTCCGAAGAATTTGTAACGAATCAGGGATTGTTTAATTATAACGAGATTAGTAAATTAAAAAAGAAGATTTTTTCATCAGGACCCGAAGACAGTGCAGCCAAAATATGGGCATTAATCGTCTTTCAACATTGGTGGAAAAAATATTTTATTTAGACTATGCCAAAAGTTTTAAGAATGATAAATAGATTTAACTTGGGTGGGCTAACTTATAATGTTTCGTACCTGACCAAATTTATGGCACCAGAATACGACACACTTTTAGTTGGTGGGATGAACGACGATCACGAAGCATGTTCCGATTATATTGTAAAGAAACTTGGAATTCACGCTATAGCCATTCCCGAGATGATGCGCGAGATAGGTTACAACGATATGGTAGCTTATTATAAAATCAAGGAGATTATTAAAAGATACAAACCCGACATTGTACATACTCACGCTTCAAAAGCTGGATATTTAGGACGTCGGGCTGCTGCAGTCCTTAAGGTTCCTGTAATTGTGCACACTTTTCATGGTCATATTTTTCATTCATATTTTAACAAGCATACTACAGCAATATTTAAAAAGATTGAGCAAAATATGGCATCTAAGAGCACCGCAATAATTGCCATTAGTAATTTGCAGAAAGAAGAATTGTGTAATGTTCACAAAATTGCACCCGAGGACAAGTTTCGAGTAATTCCTTTAGGCTTCGACCTCGACCGTTTTCAGGACAATTATGAGCTTAAACGACAGACGTTTCGTAAACAATATAATCTTGCTGACGATGACATTGTTATTTCAATTGTAGGGCGACTAGTGGCCGTAAAAAATCATCCACTCTTTATCAAATCAATTGCAGCAGTAAAATCTAAAACTAACAGAAAAATTAAAGCAATGATTGTTGGCGATGGTCAACTTCGCAATGGTTTGGTCGAACTGGCTTGGTCGCTTGGACTAAAAGTTTCTTTACCCGAAGAACAAATTCCAGATGCCGACATTATTTTCACTTCTTGGATTCAGGATGCTGATATCGTTTTTGCCGGCTCTGAGATTACAGCTTTAACATCCTTTAACGAAGGCACCCCTGTTTCTCTCATAGAATCTCAGGCAGCCAATACCCCAATAGTTTCTACCAGTGCTGGGGGAATCGAGGACGTTGTAATAAATGGCAAAACTGCACTGCTTTCAAAAAATGATGACCTAGAAGACTACAGTGAAAAATTATTAACTCTTATCGAAAACGATCGACTCCGAAACGACATGGCTAACGCCGGATGGGAGTTTGTTCGGGACAAATTCCATTATACAAGGCTAGTAAATGATATGAAGGCGCTTTATGATGAGCTGTTGAGTAAGAAGTCGTAGGTGTTCTAAAATTACAGTATTTTTAATTTTGCCTTCGGCTCCATTTCGACGCTTAGTCAAGCCCTTGCAGACAAGCTCAATGCAGTGCTCTCAAGAACTATAGTCGGCACGTCGGTATTAGTAAAAAGGAAAAAGCATTCTACTATTTTCCCTATAATATGTTAAATGGTGAGAATCTTGAGAAATAGCTTTCGAATTATTGTCTGAATTGTTTCTGGATAAAAAAACACTACTTTGTCGGATAGCGACTAAAACTTCTATCTACCCCACTTCCCCTTATTTCTGCTACCACTATCTCTGTCATCGCTGCGTTTCTTTAATCCGCTACCATTATCGTCGCGTTTTTTATAACCGCCTCTGTCTTCATTTCCTTTATTGTATCCACCAGATTTACGACCAGCACTTCCGGTTTTTACCTCAATTTTAAGACGTTTGCCAGCATATCTCTTGTTATTAAAGGCTTTAATAATTGCATCCTCTAATCTGGCATCCATTTCAAAATAGGTATAACCTGGCATGATTTCGATTTTACCAATCTCACCACCAGCTATACTGTCGTTGCTGTTAATCAGATCCATAAGCTTAAGCTTATTCAAACCATCTTTAGCACCGAGAGTAAGGAAAAACTTTGTAAAGCTAGAATCGCTATGGTCTCGGCCTCCTCTTCTATCCGAACGGTCGCCTTTCGAATCGCGCGACTTTTCTTCAACGTTTAAATCTGGTGCATTTTTATAGTAGGTAAGAAATCTATTAAACTCAACCGAAACAAAGCGTTTAATTAATTCATCACGCTCCATCCAGCTTAGTTTTTTTAAAATTACCGGTAAAAAATCTTCAATCTGAGTTTCAATTTCTGTCATATGTTCGATTCGGTCGATCATGTGCATCAATTGCTTCATGCAAATCTCTTTTCCTCCTGGGACTTCTTTACGCGAGATATTACGCTTCAGAGTTTTTTCAATTTCCCTGATTTTGTGCAGTTCTTTGCTGTGGATTATCGAAACAGATTCGCCTTTTTTCCCAGCACGACCAGTACGACCGCTGCGGTGAATATAAACCTCTCGTTCATCCGGCAAATTATAATTGATGATATGGCTTAGATTATTAACATCCAATCCGCGTGCTGCTACGTCTGTGGCAACCAGCAACTGCAGATGTCCATTGCGGAATTTCTGCATTACATGATCGCGCTGTGCTTGCGAAAGATCTCCGTGCAAAGCATCTGCATTATAACCATCCTGAATAAGCTTATCGGCAATATCCTGAGTTTCGGCGCGTGTACGGCAAAAAACGATTCCGTAGACATCGGGATTTATATCAGCAATACGTTTAAGAGCTAAATAGCGGTTCTTTGCATTAACCAAGTAGTAAAAATGCTCAACGTTTTCCGCCCCCGAGTTTTTTGTTCCAACCGAAATTTCGATAGGATCATTCATGTAAGTATTTGCAATCTTCATAATCTCCGGAGGCATGGTTGCAGAGAACAGAAGTGTTTGCTTTTCTGCTGGAGTAGTTTCAAGAATTGCATCAATATCGTCCTTAAATCCCATGTTCAGCATTTCGTCAGCCTCATCAAGAACAAGGAAAGAAATTTGATTTATTTTAAGCATTCCTCTTTTTATCATATCGAGCACACGACCAGGTGTTCCGGCAATAATCTGCGAACCTTTTTTAAGATCACGCATCTGATTTTCGATAGAAGCTCCACCATAAACAGCCGTAATGCGAACATCAGGAAGATATTTTGCAAAATTGGTCATATCCTTAGCAATCTGTATGCACAGCTCGCGTGTTGGAGATAGAATTATGCACTGAGTATTCTTTTTACTCGAATCAATTTGTTGCAATACCGGTAGACCAAAAGCCGCAGTTTTGCCTGTTCCTGTTTGTGCAAGTGCTACAAGGTCGCGCTTTGATTCGGAAAGATGTGGGATTGTTTTTTCTTGTATTGGTGTTGGGTTTTCGAACCCTAGTTCTGTTATGGCCGCAATAATCTCTTCACTCAGGCCATAGTTTTCAAATAATGACATTCTTTAATTTTTAATTCAGGGCGCAAAGGTAGTATATTTTTTTGGATCTATGGTGATTTTATTTATCGTTAAAATGATAGTAAATTTTTGATTTACGAAAAAGATTCTTTAAATTTGCTCAA
>JAQVGK010000319.1 GCA_028696755.1 Bacteroidales bacterium
AATCATTTCGGCCAACTGTTTTGGTGTGATTTGTTGCTGTTTGTCGCTAAGAGCTTGCTGTGGATTATAATGCGATTCAATCATAATGCCGCACATATTTAGGTCGATAGCTCGTTGCGAAATTTCTTGCAAATATTCAGGCTTTCCTGCTATATGACTTGGATCGCAAATGATTTTTATACCCGGGAAACGACGAGCAAGCTCAATTGGGATTTCCCAACGTGGGATATTTCGCAAATGAGTTTTTTCGTAAGGATAAAATCCGCGGTGAATAGCATAAACCTTGCTTATTCCAGCAGCTTTAAATCTCTCGATTGCACCTGTCCACAATTCGATATCGGGATGCACCGGATTTTTTACAAAAACACAAATATCCTTGTTTGTCGTTGCATCAACAATTTCCTGAATCGAAAAAGGATTTGCAACAGTGCGTGCGCCAACCCAAAACGCTTTGATATCGTGTTTTAAAATTTTCTCAACATGTGCTGCGCAACCAGCCTCGGTTATAACTGGAATTCCGTATGTTTGCTGTACTTTTTTAAGCCAAACCAACCCTTTACTTCCAACACCTTCGAAACTATCTGGCCTAGTTCGCGGCTTCCACACTCAAGCACGAAACCACGATGGCTTAACAAATTTGCTAAGCTCCTCGGCGGTTTGCATCACTTGCTCTTCCGACTCAGCACTGCAAGGGCCAGAGATTATGGTAAAGTCGTCGCACATAATTGTAAATCTGCTGCGAAGATAATAAGTAAATGTGAAAAATGCTCTTAGATTGGCGAAATTCATTATTTTTGTAAAAAGCAAAAATATAAATTTTGAGGGTATTGGAGATAGATATTTAATAAATTTAAAAATAAAATGCATGGAGCATGGAGCTCAATTTGTACAGGGAATAAAATTAGTGCTAAAATTACATTTGCAAAATTTTTGATTGGCAGAACGTTAAAAGTTAGTGCTATCTGCCCCATGCCCCATGCGCCATGCCAAAATGGTAAACAATATAAAATAGTCAACAAAATAATTGTAATAATGAATATGAAGAAACTAGTTTTTATAATCATTATCGCCTCGGCAGTTTCGTGCTCTGCGCAAACAAAAATTGAAGATATGAAAGAATTTAAAGAAATAAGCTGGAAAGAAATTGAAGGCAACATGATTAAAATGATTGGCAAAGATTGGATGCTTATCACTGCTGGGAAACCTGGAGATTATAATATGATGACAGCAAGTTGGGGAACACTTGGTTGGTTATGGGAAAAACCTGTTTCAACAATTTATGTTCGTCCACAACGCTATACTCATGTCTTTACCGAAAGAGAAGGATATTATACAATTACCTTCTATCGCGAAGAGGACAGAGAAGTTCTAAATAAAATGGGATCAGTTTCGGGGAAAGATTTCGACAAAATGAATTACGAAAAGCTAACCCCAGTAGAAACACCTAACGGAAGTATTGCGTTCAAAGAAGCATATTTGATTATAGAATGTAAAAAGTTATATGCAACAGTTCTCGAAGAAAGCGAATTTGTCGATCCAGAGGTTGTAAGCGAGAAATATCCCAAAAAGGATTTTCACACAATGTATGTTGGCGAAATTACTGGAGTGTGGGTAAAAGAGTAGGCACTCCAAGTTTTGTGGTATAATGCGGTGATGACAGGTCGAACTATGCAAAACGAATAGCGAACTTGTTGCTCGCTGCGCTCACTCCAAGTTTTTTTTGAACGCGAATTGACGAATTTTGCTGACGCCTTAAAATGTTATTGGCGCAGCAAAATTCGTCAATTCGCGTTCAATTTTTAGAAGGCGTCAGCAAAAATTCTTAAGTTAATTTGTCTTATCGTGTAAGACCTCGAACGGCTTTAGCCATCAATTCGACACTTCGAGTAGCCTCAGTGCATCGCCCAACTCAGTGCGATGCGAAGCTAATTTTGAATTACGTGCAATTTGTGAAATTGTCTGACAGTTAGCAAATTGTGTAACTCTCTCATTAGGAGTAGTAGATAGCGACACGCTAAAAGCTACAGTTTTTCAGGATCTTCGGCCCAATTGTAATATTGAATTAAGCCAATTTCATCAACAGCCGAGAATTCAAATTTTTCGAACGAAACTTCCCCGTTTTCGTAAGTGATTTTATAGAATATCGCGATTCCCTTATCATTTTTTTCTCCATACTCGTAAGCATCTGTCTTTTCAATCTTTTTGATTTTACCGTAATGGTTAAACTTCTCTTTTAATTGACTAAGAAAAACCTCTACATCTTCGGGTTTTGCATTCTTTTTTGTTAAAATTTCTGCAATAGCGGAGAAATCGTTTTTATCATATTGAAGGTAGAATTTCTCAACTGTTGTTTCTTCTGTTTGGAATACCGGGATTTCTATATCAGACAGATCACCTTCCATTGTTTTATAGTCGGAGTTAACAGTAAAAACATAGCTTAAGATTTTTATATCTCCACCTTCTTCATAGAACTTTAAGGTTTCGTACGTGGTCTTGTTTTCATTTTTTACTTCAAAACGTAATTCAGTTATTTTTCCAATTTCGTTAGTCTCAAATCCAGTATAAGTTTTCTTCCATTCGATTGGAGCACCAATACTTTTAGTTCTTTGTTTAAATAGAGAAATCCAAACATCTTCATCATCAACTTCAAGTGCTTTGTCCGAAATTAAGTTAACAACAGCATCATAATCTTCATCAATTAAAAAACCATAGAATTCATCAGCTTTTTTTTCTGATTCTTTAGCGTCTTTGCACGACCACAAACTTATTGTAGCGCCAATAATTAAAATTAAATAAAATAACTTCTTCATAGCTTTAAGGGTTTGATATTAAATACAAAGGTATAAAATGTGTTTAAATTGAAAAATATTTTTTATGATTTTTTGACTTCGAACTTTTACCATGTATCCACTAGCGCGGAATTGAAAATAAATTATAATTTTATCTTTCGATTTTGTGCACCTTGGAAAGGCATTGCACTATGGCTAATTGGCATTCAATTAATAAAATACAAAATTCTCTATGGATGTTAATGTCCTAACGGACAATTGGAATAGAGAATTTTTTATTTTAATTCTGAACTACGAACTCCAAAATAAAATTTGCCCTGATACGCTTATTTTCCGTATCTTTGCACAAAATATTTATCAATGGGAATCAAGAATAGCAATAGCAGAAAACCAGCTGAGAAAGGCAGCGGGAAATCATATAAATCGGATAAATCTAGCAAATCGTTTGAGAAAAAATCATTTGGCAAAAGTGCGGACAAAAGCAGAGATAAAAATGCATCTGAAAAGGAAAAACATTACGGTAAAAAACTCGATAAAGCTTCAAAATATTACGAAGCCCCTGATTATATCAAGAAGAAAAAGTCGGAGCCCAAATCCGAAAAACCTATTCGCAAATCAAAATCTGGAACTACAGATTTTAACGCAGACGAAATACGTGGCATTGAAACAAAACAGTTAAAGTTTAAGAAACTAAATAAAGCTGTAAAAACTTCAACCAAGTCATCGGGAAAAGCTCAAGAAGGTGTTCGACTAAATAAATATATTGCAAATGCAGGTATTTGTTCGCGTCGCGAAGCCGATACTTTTATTACAACAGGTTTGATTACAATCAATGGTAAGATTGTAACCGAACTAGGAACCCGTGTAATGCCTGGTGATGAGGTAAAATTCAATGATGAAAAAGTTAATCCCGAAAAAAAAGTTTATATCCTGCTTAACAAGCCAAAGGATTACGTCACAACCTTGGATGATCCCGAAGGTCGTCGCACTGTAATGGAACTTATAAAAAATGCATGCGACGAACGTGTTTATCCAGTTGGGCGACTCGATAGAAATACAACAGGATTACTATTGCTTACAAACGATGGCGACCTCACCAAAAAGCTAACACATCCATCCTACAACAAGAAAAAGATTTATCATGTAGAAGTTGATAATCCAATTGCACGCGAACATCTCGAGAAGATTTCTGAAGGTATTGAGTTGGAAGACGGACCTATAGTTGTTGATGCTATAAGCTATGTCGATAATCTTAAAACTGAAGTGGGAATTGAACTGCATTCTGGCCGTAATCGTATTGTTCGCCGAATTATGGAACACTTTGGTTACAATGTAAAACGCCTCGACAGAGTTTATTTCGCTGGACTCACCAAGCTCAATCTTCCTCGCGGTCGCTGGAGATTCCTCACCGATCAAGAAGTTATCAGACTTAAAACTGGGATGTACGAGTAGGGAATGCTACGCTAATGTTTTTATTTTCTTTTCAAAAGCGAGTTTCGCACTATCAAATAATGATTGACTCTAGCGGACGTAGTAGTATTTAGATTTTTTTCAAATACTTTAGCTTGAAATAATCGAGTAAACTAGTTTAATGAAGATGTGTAAATTTTTTGTAAAAGATAAAATCAAAGGTTCTACCACGAATTTAATGGGTAAAGATTCATCCCACCATGAAAAAACAGAATTGCATTTCGGAAGTTTTCAAATTTTCTATATCCTTTTCCACATGCTTTTATTTCCTGAATTTTTCCGTTCAGTCTTTCTGCCATTGCATTTGAGAAGCTCGAGATTATTGCGTTAGTTACGCCTCTAAAATGAGATTTAAACATTTCGACAACTTTTGTTATTACACCAATATTGTGTTTGAGAGCATCTGATATCCAGTTTAATAATAGAGAAGAGGCTTGAGAGAGAGAAC
>JAQVGK010000320.1 GCA_028696755.1 Bacteroidales bacterium
CAGTTGATTGTGAGTTTTAGTAAAAATTATTGTTTCTAATTTCGTGCTATTCAAAAAATTATAAAAAGATAAAATTATGTTATTCCTACAAGTTGATACTTTACAAAATGCAGTGACCCCTGAAGCGACCGAAAAAACATTGTCGTTATTGGATCTAGCTACTAAGGGTGGTGTAATTATGATTGTTCTTGGAGTGTTATCAGTGTATGCTGTGTATCTGTTCATAGATAGATTTATAGCAATCCGCAAAGCTCAGCGCGAACAGAGGTCGTTTATGGATAGTATCAAAAGCAATATTTTTGCTGGAAAAATTGATTCCGCACTTGATTTGTGTAAAACACAGGAAGGACCTTTGGCTCGAATGATAGAAAAGGGCGTAGCTCGAATTGGTCGTCCGCTAAGTGATGTAAATATTGCTGTCGAAAATGTTGGAAAACAAGAAGTTGCAAAACTCGAAAAAGGTTTGCCAACACTTGCAACAATTGCCGGCGGTGCTCCGATGTTGGGATTCCTGGGTACTGTAACTGGTATGGTTTCGGCTTTTTATGCTATGGCAAATGCTGGAAATAACCTTGATATTCAGGTTCTTTCGAGCGGGATTTACGAAGCTCTTGTAACTACCGTAGGTGGTCTTATTGTTGGTATCATGGCTTATTTTGCATATAATATTCTGGTTGCAAGAATTACAAATCTGGTTGCTCAACTCGAGGCTAAAACAACCGAATTTATGGATATTCTTAACGAACCAGTTAAATAGATTTTATTATGGCTATCCAAAGCAGAAGTAAAGTTAGTGCAGATTTTAATATGTCGTCGATGTCCGACCTCGTATTCTTGTTGTTGATATTTTTTATGATTACTTCAACAATGATTGCACCTAATGCTCTCAAATTATTGTTGCCATCGAGCAACAGTCAAACTCAAGCGAAACCTTTTACAACTGTTTCGATTAAAGATATGCAGGACGGCACATTCGTCTTTGCTGTGGGCACGACAGTTTGTGATGAAAGCGAAATAGAAACATTGATTAAAAAGGAAGTTGCTGGTCAGGAAGAACCTTACGTTTCATTACATGTTGATAAAACAGTTCCTATGGAGCAGGTAGTTAAAGTGATGAACATTGCAAAGAATAATGAATACAAATTAATATTGGCTACTAAGCCGGAATAATTATATGAGTCTTCAGAAACATAACGTATATGGCATTGTTGCAGCAGTATTTTACACGATTGTTGTAATAATATTGTTATTGATTCTGGGCTTTACAACTCCTTTGCCTCTTCCACAAGAAGAAGCAATACTGATTGACTTTGGAGGCGGCGGAAACATAGATGCGGGTTCCTCTTCATCTGCCACATCAAACGAACAAAATGCCTCTACTCAAAACTCTTCAAATTCAGGTGTAAACACGCAGAGCTATGAAGATGCCGTTTCCATGTCAACCGGTAATAATCCTAACAATACAGACAATTCAAATTCAAACAATACCAATAATACTAACAATCAAACAAACCAAAATGCTGATCGTATAAATAACCTTTTTGGTGGTGGCGTTTTTGGTAATGGAACAGGATCTGGAAATGCTGGCGATGGTAGTGGTAGCGGAAATCCTGGAACTGGAACTGGTGGTGATGGAAGTGGTAGCGGACCAGGTGGAATAGGCGGTAATATCGGTAATCGTGGTATCGTTAAAAAAGTCGACCCTGTGGGTAAGGACAATATGGTGGGTAAAGTCGTTCTTAAAATTACTGTTAACGATAAAGGGAAAGTTACTAGTGTTTCTTTGGTCTCTACTAACTGCAACGAATGTGTTCAACCAGCAAAAGATGCCGTAAAACAATGGCTATACGAAGCTAAGCCTGGTTCTGGTGAGCAAACTGGCAATGTTACAATTGAGTTTAAACAGAGCTAAATTTGCTTTGTCCCCTTTTTTTTTCTTTTATTTTAAAGATTTTAAGTCGCGCCTACAGCGCTCCAGTGGTATTTATATCTATCAACCTGAAGCTGTCGCATCAGGTTGAAATAAATCGGGCCTTCAGCCTGAAAGAACTCCAAAACTCGGCAGGGCGCACGCAAGTAATGCTGGATTCTGCACCAAATGTTCGAATGTTCAAATGTTCGATTGGCTTCGCCGAGCTCGTAAACTCGGTTGTTCAAATGTTCGACTGTTCGATTGTTCACTTTCCAGGCTAAGGCTGAGGCTAAGGCTAAGGAGGCATATTGCCTGGATTTAGCTTAGTGCAGCCTTTTTGTTCTATTGTTCAAATGCGATGCGGTGAGCGTTAAGCCGAACCGTTCTATTGTTCAAATGTTCTATTGTTCAAATGTTCGATTGTTCAAACCGTTCGACTGTTCAAATGTTCGATTGTTCAAATGTTCGATTGTTCAAATGTTCGATTGTTCAAACCGTTCGACTGTTTAAATGTCCGATTGTTCAACCGTTCGATTGTTCGAATGTTCAACATTCAAATTAACTTCCAACTCTAAGTACTTTAGGCACTCTAAGTACTTTAGGCACTTCTTTATGGAATCTCATACTTTTTTGTATCTACGCCACGTTTTTTAATTATGCTATTATTTTTAACCTTAAACTTTATGTTATGAAAGAGTTTAAAAAGCACATTCACGGTATTTCAGCGGCATTTATTTTTGTCTTTATTTGTGTTGCTGTTTTAATTTTAACGGGATTTTCAACTCCACTACCTTTGCCAGAAGAAGAAGCAGTAATTATTGATTTTTCAAATTCTGGTCAGATCGACATTGATAAATCAGATTTATCGGAGGCAAATAATTCAAGTGAAGGTTCAAATTCTGAATCTTCGAGAGAAATTCTAAGTGAGAATTCTGATAATATTTCTGTGCCATCAGGTAATTCTAAAGATGAAAATTCAGATAAAATTGATAAAATCAATAATTTGTTTGGAAACCCATTTGGCGAGCAAGGCGAAAGTAATAAAGAAGGAGATAATCCATTTGGAGACAATGGAAATAATAAAAATCCTGGGGAAATTTCGGGCAAACTAGATAAAACCCGCAGTTATACAGGTGAAATGCCGACTGCAAAAGACAACATGGTAGGCAAAGTGGTACTTGAAATTACTGTAAATGAAAAAGGAAATGTGACATCAATAATTCTGAAAAGCACCACATGCAACGAATGTGTTCAATCAGCTAAGGATGCTGTGGCTAAATGGAAGTATGAACCTAAACCAGGCTCTGGTTTTCAGACTGGCACAATAGTTATTGAATTTAAACAGATTTAAATTATCTGATTAATCCAAGCAATGCTTCAACAGCAGCTTCGGCACCTTGAGAAACCTTATAAATACTATCTGCCAACATATAACACGGATTCGTAACAAGTAGGTTCTTTTCATCAATAGCAACTTCGTGATATTCTTTATTAACATGCTGTGCGCCTGCTTTGCTAATAATTGCCGCAGTTTCGGCATCGTTTCCAATTGTAATTTTACCACCTAATACTTTTGCAATAATTACTGGAGCAATGCAAAGTGCTGCAATAGGTTTGTGCGAAGAATGAAACTCTTTGATAACTCTTTCTACATCGGTATCTACCGAGTAATTTTCTCCCTCAATAGCATAAGTTGAAAGATTTTTTGCTGCACCAAATCCACCTGGTAAAATAATCCCGTCATAATCACCTGCTTTTAGTTCGGATAAGGGTTTAATCTTACCTCTTGCAATGCGTGCAGATTCAACCAAGACATTTCTATTTTCGTTTGAAATTTCGCCTGTGACGTGATTGATAACATGGAATTGTTGCTTGTCCGGTGCAAAACACATGTAGTCCGCTTCATTTTTCGAAAGTGCAAGAAGTGTTAAGGTTGCTTCATGTATTTCGCTTCCATCATAAACTCCACAGCCTGATAAGATTACTGCAATTCTTTTCATATTATAGTCTAATTTATTGATTTTGAAACATTTGATGATTTTAATCAATTAAAAATTTTGTTACAAATATAATTTTTTGTATTTTTAAACCTTAATTTATACAGAGTTATTTTCCTCTGCAAACAAGCTTTTATGAACCAAATTAAAAATGAACTTTCTAAGCTCTGGAAAAGTTTGTATCCTGATGCCGGTACTAAGTTGCTAGATACATTTGCAATTGAACTAAATGAGCTTAAACAATCGCTGAAATCTGGCGGTGAAAATTTATTATGGTACAAAGAAGCTGTGGTATATTCGCTCTACGTTGATTTGTTTAACAAAGATTTTGCGGGATTAAATGAGAAAATCCCTTATTTAAAAAATCTAGGAGTAAACTGTTTGTGGTTGTTGCCAGTTCTCGATTCTCCGATGAAAGATGCAGGATTTGACATCTCGGATTATCGTAAAGTTAGGGCTGATTTGTGCGGTGAATTAGCACAGGAAGATTTTTACATTTTTATTAAAAATGCACATGAGTCGGGAATTAGGGTAATTTTCGATATCGCTATTAATCACACTTCAAATCAGCATGATTGGTTCAAGCGTTCTGCTCTGCCTGAGAAAAATAAATACACGGACTATTATATTTGGAGCGAAAACGATAGAGGATATGCCGATGCAAGAGTTATTTTTAAAGGCATGCTCGATAGTAATTGGGAAAAGTTTGATGATAATAGATATTATTTTCATCGTTTTTTTGAGTTTCAACCCGATCTTAATTATAGAAATCCGAATGTTTTACTGGAT
>JAQVGK010000321.1 GCA_028696755.1 Bacteroidales bacterium
CAACAAAATATTGTCAAAATAAGTTAGAGTTTTTACAGAATTTTAGTGAATATTTGAAATATTAGGATGAAATTCCATAAAAAAAATTACCTGTCTTAACATTTTTTGTAATTTGCGGATTTAAGGTGTTAGATAATTATTAATTGGGATCCTCCATCCTTTGCCATTTTCAAATCCATAATTTGTTACAAAATCATCACCCATTATATAAGCAGACGAATCAGAAAAACAAAAACCACGAACATATTTTTCGTCCTCTACTGATTTTTGCCAAATTGTTTTACCAGTTTTAACATCAACGCCTTTAAATGATCGCAATTCTTGTGATAAAGTTTCAGTAATATATGAAAAAGCATTTGTGTTTTTTGTATTAAAAGCCAGATACGGTTGATTTAGCTTGTACAATTCCTTCCAAGAATATAAATCCCTAACAACATATTTAAACCCATCGAAATACATAAACATGTTGTCCTTTATGCTTATTAAGTCAACATCAGAATAACTGAATTCTTTAACTAGACGACATGCATTTTCGGAAAAATTATAAATCATTACCAGCTCTATATTATGATTTAAAACCGAATGCGGTTTTTGGGTATCAATAAAAACAAGATAATCCGAATTGTCAGATATTGAATCTAACTTAATAAGTCGAGTGATCTCGCCAGGAAATTCATCACCTTGTAAAACTATACTTGAATCGTTAAGATGATTAAGCCCAACTGTCTGACGCACAGCATCTTTTCTAACCTTGTAAGTTTGCGAAAAACAGGAGAATGAAAAAATAGAGAAAACTATAAATGTAAAAAACAAAAACCGCATAATCATTTAGTAAAAAGCTGCTTAATATTAGGTTTTTCCAACTCTATAAAAGTAAAAACTCCTAGAGCTGTTCCAAGCGGGAAATGAATACAAGCGATACCAGCAATAACAAGGCAGAATACTCTATTCTTCGTTTTCTTAATAAATTTGCCAACTAGTAAACTCAAAATCCCATAAACTGTTAGAAATAAGAAAAGAAATGCACCATAAATCATGTAAATAACACCAGCAGCCTGAGCTTCCATATCGCCAGTATTGTTCCCTTCATAATACAGCCACATTCCAAGAGCCACAGCTAATAATGAACTAAAGGCTCCAAACACATTAATTCCACCCCAAACATAGTAGAAAATAGATAAAGATTTAAGATTATTCTTGTCCATTATTTCTTATTTATTGATTTCTTTATTTCCTTAATTCTTTGCTCATTCTCTTCGAACTCTTTTTTAATTTCGGGTTTTTCGATTTCGAGGATTGTAAATATTCCAAGTATTGTTCCCAAAGGTGCATTTGCACAAGCTAATCCCGACATAACAAGGCAGAACATACGATTACGATGCTCGCGAAGATACTTACCGCATAAAATACTCATTATTCCTAGGGCAACAACAATAAGGGTTCCGAAAAGGCCGACCACAAGAAATATTCCTCCAGTCATCATAAGTTCGACCTCTCCTGTTTGAGTGCCTCCAACTAGCATACCTGCACCAAGTATTACATATATTAGCACAAAAAGCGCTGCAAATAATTTTAAACCACCCCAAACGTAATGGAAGGTGGAAATTAATTCCAAGTTATTCTTCTGTTCCATTTCTTTCGAATCTATCGGGTTCGTCTCTATCAAAATATGTGCCCTCGTCTGGCATTTCTGCATGGGGTTCAATAATATTAGATGGGTTTTCGGGATAAACTTCTGTATTTTGCGCCACTTTTCTTGGATCAACTTTTAGCTTTGCCAAACGATTGATTCTTCTAAATCCAAAAATGTACATCCCAATCAAGAATGGAAAGAAAACGAAAATCAGCCAATCGTAGCCAACCATTAAAATAGCATCGTAAACGCCATGTATAAACCATGCCGACACAAGTGCCATAATGAGATATAGAACTCTCCTATTTGGGGTAAATTTAGCCAAGCCAATGTAATAACCCATAGCTATCGCAAATATTCCGTGAGCAGGAACAGCTGTAAAAAACCGCATTACACCGGTTTGCAAACCATAACCTGTAACATAAAAAATATTTTCGACAAAGGCAAAACCCATCGAAACATAAACAGAATAAATTATACCGTCGAACTTTTCGTCGAAATGCTTGCTCCACCACACAATTAAGAGAACAATAACGAATTTAAAAAATTCTTCAACAAAACCTGCTTGAAAAAATGCTGTATAAAGTGGCCTTGCTATCCCACGAAAATGAGGAACTAGCAACTCTGTAAATTCACCAACAAACAATACTGGAAGAACAGAAAAACATCCACCAAGAAAGGTTAAAAGCAAAAGCCAAATTGGTTCCTTATTAAATTTATCTCTTACATACAGATAAATCAAAATGATGATTACCGGTACTACTATCAGATATAAATAAATCAGCGGCATAATTAAGATTTTTAATTTGTACGAAAATCAAAGATAGAAAAAATTAATTATAATGATAAAAAAATATAATGAGTGCCTAAAATAAGCTAAAGTGCCTAGAGTACTTAATAGGAATTTATTGATAATTTTATAAGGTGTAAGAATTTAATGTAGATAGATATTGCCTTCATCCCAATGACTTTAGGCACTCTAGGCACTTTAGGCACTCTAGGCACTTTTCAACCTTTCCATAACCGCTATTGCGGATGATGGAAAGTTAAAAAGCATTGTGTACTGTTTAAGACTTTACATTGCCGAATTACATTTTTTACAAATTTGTTTGGAGGCAATGTAAACGTCGGTAAGCTGTGCAGCCAAAGTACTTTAGGCACTTTAGCTCACTTTAGGCACTCTAGGCACTTCTTCTAATTAAACCTTATCGAATCCGCAGGATTAATTTTCGACACAATCATCGAAGGCAATATCATCATTGCAACTGTAATTACCAAGGTGCCGACATTAAGCCACAATATGTGCCAGAGGTTAATATTTACAGGTACAACGGCAACATAGTAAGATTCGGGATCTAGAGTAATAATTCCCGTATATTTTTGAAGTAAGCAAAGTCCTATCCCGATTACATTTCCGATTAGCAGTCCACGCGAAATAAGGAAGCCCGAAACATGAACGAACACTTTTCCGACTTTATAGTTTGTTGCGCCCATACTTTTTAAAATTCCTATCATATTCACTCTTTCGAGGATAATTACAAGAAGTCCCGAAATCATATTAAAGCCAGCTACACTAATCATTAGAATTAAAATTACCAGTACATTAATGTCGAGAAGTGAAAGCCAATCGAAAATTCCAGGATATTCCTCTCCAATGTTTGTAACTTTTAGCGCGCTGCCATCGGGACTAAAGTTGTTTCCGACGATTCGGTTAATCGCAATTTCATGTTCTATTAACTTGGAAAAATCACTCACATGAATTTCGAATCCTGTAATCTGATCATCTTCCCAATCGTTTAGTTTACGAAGGTGCTTTATATCGGCTAAAACAAAAATCTTGTCGAGGTCTTGTAATTGAGTGTTGTAAATCCCAGTAATTGTAAATTTTCGCATTCGAGGCGGATCCTGAATAAAATAGGCAGCAAAACTATCACCCAGCTTCAATTCTAGCGCATCAGCAATATATTTTGAGATTACAACACCGTTCGACTTAACACTGTCGGCAATAATTAACGTATCACCTTCAACTAAGTATTGATTAAAGAATTTCCAATTGTAATCCTTGTCGATACCTTTAAAAACGACACCATGCAAGTTCTCGTCGGTTTTAACAATGCCAGCTTTCACAATATACATATTGATACTTTCTATTCCCGGCATTTCGGCAATATCGTCAACCCAATCTTGATTTTTAGTAATCGGCAAAGTCTCGTACGAAGTATTATTATCGTAGTTTACAATTTGCAAATGAGCACCAAAGCCGATAACTTTTTCGGAAATCTCCTTTTTGAATCCAGTAACAATGGCAACTGCCAAAATCATTACAGCCAACCCGATTGAAATTCCACCTACCGCAACAGCAACAACAGGTCGGCTGAAGCTATTTTTCGAATGCTGCCTGCTAACAATTCTACGCGCTATGAAAAGTTCGGTATTCAATTAAAATTATTTGTGGTAAAAATAGTATTTTGAAACGAAAGAAAAAAATGAGATTGCAAAATTGCGAAGTTTAGAGGGGACTCTAATTATAGAAATGTTACTTTTATGTGCCTTGCAACGACTACGTCGTTACTCGTCACTATTATAAGACGCGAATTTCACTAATTTCACGAATTGTATGCTGCTAAATTAGCGCAATTAGTGAAATTCGCGTTCAAAAAACTTGGAGAGAACGACTTGTGCTGCGGAGTCGAAGTAAGTGAGTGACAAGTCCCTGGCCATTAAAAGTCTAACTTTGTCGTCAAGCAATAATTTTCTTCACCTCACTTATTAACATTTCGACCTTTGACATAGGTTAATAACCTGTTTGATTTTTAAAAAATCTTAGATTAAAAAAAATTACATTTGCAGCATTAAAAGTAAAACAATGGAAAAAATACAAAAATTAGAAGGAATTGCCAGTCAGGTACGCAGAGATTTACTGAGAATGATACATGCCAAAAACTCTGGTCATCCAGGGGGATCGCTTGGTGTTACCGACTTAATGGTAACATTGTATTTCGAGATAATGGATCATAATCCACAATTCGAAATGGTTGGCAAGAATCAGGATTTATTT
>JAQVGK010000322.1 GCA_028696755.1 Bacteroidales bacterium
CCCTCTCCAATCTTAACATTAATCGAAATATTATCCGATTTGTACGGAAGTGCCGAACCATAAATTCCAAAACTTAATTTCGACCTATGCGAAAATCTATATTCGATAGGAAATTCTGTGTAAATCCCACCCAATCGCATTTTGCCATGAATATTCGCCTGATAATATGTTGGAACATTTGCAATTACTCCTAAAACTTCGGCTTCAACAACAGTATCTTTTTTCTGAGTTGCTAAATAATCAAACATCCTAAGATCAAAACTTATGTTTGGGTTAAAAATAATCTTGTCAGAAATCGGAATTCCATATCCAAAACTTAAATATGCTCCCGGGTATAAAATGGCCGAAGATCCTTCTGTTTTCTCATTTGGAAGCGCCCCACCAATGTTAGTGCCTACCCCAACATTTATTTGGGCATTCAGACTAAATCCAATCAAAGAAATTATGACAATTGTTATTATTCTAAACCTACTCATAAGTAAATTTAAGTTCGTCAATTATTAAAACCGAGCCAGCATGTCCGCGCATTTCTTTACCCGATACACTTGCCAACAAAATCACATGAACACTGTCGGGATTAACCGAATTTTCATAAACAATAGGAACGTTAAAAGGAGTGTAACTCGTAATTTCGCCCGAATAGGTAAACTCCCCGCGAGCAATAGTATCTCTAACCAAAGTTGACGAATTATATTTTGTGAGAGCCACAAAAATCACAAGAGTGTCGTTATCGGCTGGCGAATACTTTAAATATCCGTTTAAAGATTTTGGTTTCTTCGTGTAAGGCTTACCAATAATCAAATTCTCGCCAATAGGATAAGCTGGATCGAAATACCCAGATGCTAAGATGCCTGGAATTGATAAATCTTCGCCCCACATTTTTGTTTCTAACCTTAACGCGTATTCGCCTTCGTAAGCATCATCTGTTTTTGTAACAGTAATCGGACCACCAATAACAGATAAGTAATTAAGCCCATCCCACCAATCACCAGAAGGTTTATCAAAACTTACATCGCCTTGTGTTTGAACAAGCCATGTGTCAAAATCGCCTCCAGCGAGCTCTTCGGTGTTTACTACTGGAGGAGGCTCTGGTTCGTCGTCGCACGAAATAAATCCAACAAAAACAGATAATATTGCCATTATTATGATAAAATCTTTTCTCATTTTATGAATTTTTGGCTGTGAATAATTCCGTTTTTCTCAACATTCAAAACATAAATTCCAGAACTGAAATCTGATATTAAAATCGGATTTTCTGCAATATAAAATCCTTTATAAACGATCTGTCCACCCATATTTGTAATTGTAAAATTGCTTCCCGAAAAGTATTCAGGCATCAAAATATAATCTGTAACTGGATTTGGAAAAACATTTAAAACAGACTGGGATTCTTGTATTATTCCTGTCGAATATTCTAGCTCAAACTTATCGATATACAAAACACTTCCAGCTACCGGACCGTCAGGATTTGACGAAACAGCAATAATATTAAGAATTTCTGGATTGAATTCGTTGCGATATTCAACATCAATCTCAATTTGAGTATATTCATTAATACTCGCACCACTTTCGTATAAGGCAGTTGCAACTGTATCTGGAACTTCAAAACCTTCATTTCTCAACATCCACATACCAATACGCATATTATCGGTTTCGGCTGGAGTATATTTGTACCACACCTTTAGTTTTGATGGACGCATTGTATATTCGATGCCACCAGTTATGCTGGTTACTTGTGTCCATAAATCAATCGAAAAATCACCTAAAGTTACAAAACCAGGAGCAACAAAGGTTAACACAGTTTGAGAACTTAGCATGGCGGCATAACTTCCATCGTATGCATCTTCGGTTTTTGTTGTAGTAATCTTGTAAATTGGAAACACGTTTGTTGTCGAATTAGCTGTGCTCCAGTAATCAGGATCTTCATGTCCGGCAGATGCCTCGGTCCACGTTTCAAAACTATTATTCGGAATTTCTTGCGAAAACGAAACTGATGTAATAATCAGAATTAGAAAACTTATTAAAATATATTTCATACTAAATTGTTTAACTAAAAATTATGAACATTAAACAGTTTAAAGGTAAAAATGTTCAACTATTATTATATAAAAAGTAAATTTACACAAAGATAATCAAATAAACAATTTTGAAGAACGAAATTTAACACAAAGAACTGTCTATATCTAACATTAACAGATTGGCACAACTAACTGATTATCACATATTTGTGTGATTTGAAAATAAACAAACAAAGTCGGAGATACAAACACAGGCTAACCTAAAAAATCTTTGCTGGCGCCTGCCAAAATTGAACACGAACCGAAGCTCAGCGAAGCTAATTAGCGAATTTTGCTGACGCCTATTTCCTTGTTATGCGTCAGCAAAATTCGTAAATTCGCGTTTAAATAAATTTGGAGCGAACGCAGTAAGCGAAAAGTAAACTTTGCGTTTTAAGAGCTTCGACCCGTCATCCTCGCATTATGCGAAAAAGAATTTTTAGTGGACATTTACTTCAAATTCTTAAACCCGTTCTCGATTTCGAAGCTAATTCGCTCAAAAACTTCGTCGAAAGTTCCCATTCCGCTAATTTTTACAACACCGTGCAATTCGTTGTACTTTTGTATAACCGGAACAGTTTTGTTTTCGTGATCCTGCAAACGCTGAACTATTTTTGCGGTACTCGAATCATATGGCATACAATCATTTGTTTTGCTTCTTTCGTCGAGACGGCGAATAAGTTCAAGAGTAGGCACTTCGATCTCGATTATTTTGGATAATGATGATCCATGTTTTTTAAGCAAACCATCGAGAATGTACGACTGCACGAGGGTTCTGGGGAATCCTTTAAAAATCAATCCTTTTATTCCTTTTGAATTTTCAAGTTTTTTCTCGATAAGTTGAACTACAATTTCGTCGGGGATTAGCTGACCATTATTGTACAATTCCTGAACTTGTTTGCCAATTTCGGTGCCTTTTGCAATTTCTTCGCCGAGCATTGGACCAGTTGCAACATATTCGAGACCGTATTTTTTTGCAATTGCTTTTCCTTGAGATCCACGACCAGAGCCCGGGTATCCGAATAAAACAATATTAAGTAGTCGTTTGCTTAGCTCTTTTTCTATTATCTTAACAATATCTTTTCTTACCTCTGCGATTGCTCTCGTGCTATCAACTTCTACATAAACTCCTTTGTCCTTATAGAATTTAAGAACCGGTAATGTTTTTTCGTTATATTCCTTTAGCCTGTTTCTTATTACCACTTCGTTATCATCCGAACGGCCCGAGGTTTCGCCCCTTTTTAGTAAACGACGCACCGATTCTTCTTCGGGAACCTCCAAACTAATCAAGCAGTTTAGCGAAGTGTTTAGTTTTATCATTAAACCTTCTAGAATATAAGCCTGAATATAAGTTCTTGGAAAACCATCAAACAAAAATCCGTTAGCATTGGGATTGTCAGTAATAGTCTTTTCGATAATCTGAACGATAATTTCGTCGGATACCAATCCTCCCGAAGCAATAATGCTTTGAGCCTCTTTACCAAGCTTGGTTTGCTCTTTAATCTCCTTACGCAGCAAATCGCCAGTAGAGATATAAAACAAGTTGTATTCCTTTATAAGTGTTTCGGATTGTGTCCCTTTTCCCGCACCAGGAGGGCCAAATAAAGCTATGTTTAGCATAATGGTAAAATTTTATGCAAGATAGTAAAAGTTTTTCAGTGATGAAAAAATTTGAGAATAGTCAAAATAATGCATAAAGGGACGCACACGCTAAAAATTGGGAAAATAATTAGCCATTAAAACACAAAAGCGCAAGCGCTACACAAATTTTAGTAAACTTTTTGTAATCGGTAATCGGTATGTCGGTGGGATACTGCAAAAAATTGTTTTTTCGTGGGATTTTGTGTTTTTTGTGCTTTAGTGGCTCAAAAAAAAACTAGCCACAAAAACATGAATGCGCAAGCGCTATACTAAATTTAGTAAACTTTTTGTCAGCAGTAATCGGGATGTCGGTGGGTTAATGCAAAAAATTGCTGTTTCGTGTACTTTGGTGTTCTTTGTGATTTAGTGGAGGGAAAAAATATGAGCCACAAAAACACAAAAGCGCAAGCGCTACACTAAAATTTAGTAAACTTTTTGTAATCGGTAATCGGTGCCGAAGAATAAAATCCGCCTTTTGGTCGGATTTGTAATTCTTCGAGCATCCTCGTTAAAAGAAGAAATTGCTTTGCCTTTTTTCTTTAACGAGCCTGCTAAAATTGTAAATTGCATCAACTCAAATGTTGCAATTTCTATTTTAACGGGATATGTCGGTGGTTTGCAACAAATCGCGACTTTTTTCGTGGGATTTACCTTCGGTGAGGGCTAAAGCCGTTTGTGTTCTTTGTGCTCTTCGTGCTTTCGTGGCTCAAAAAGAAAATAAGCCACTAAAACACAAAAGCTCAAGCGCTAAACTAAAATTAGTAAACTTTTTGTAAGCGGTAATCGGTATGTCGGTCCTTCGACACCCACAGGCTGTTACACTGGGCTGCTCAGGAACCGTGGTCGGTATGTCGGTAAATTACTGCAAAAATTGCTTTTTTGTGGGATTTACTCACACCTGAGGTTCATTTTTTTCTTCTGAAATTTGTCTTACAATTTCAGGAGGCAAGCCCTCTTCAGTTTTTCTTCTAAAAGTAAATTTATTCTT
>JAQVGK010000323.1 GCA_028696755.1 Bacteroidales bacterium
TATGTTCTTTAGCAGTGTTTTGTTGTGAAAATCTTTTCCAAACAATGTTAGAGCAAACGCATTTGATTTCTCTCTAAAATATTTTATCTGTAATGCAGGAATTTTTATTTGAAGAAAGTTTGACATCTTAAATCCACAGTTTGAATTTTATTTTTAGCATAAAGAGCTCCGTAGAGAGCTCAATATCGGTAACCACGGACAAGAACTTGTTCGCAGTCCGTGGTTACAACCAGAGTAAGAATATCTTTGGCATGTGTTTTTGCCGGTCACTGAGCTTTTCGCCGAAGTGTCCGCAAAAACCATGTCAAAGATATCATTAACGAAAATGAAATAATACTAGAATGAATTCTAGTTTAGTCCGAATGAAAAGAATATAATTCTCGATAGTTGGTTTTTGCATCAAGAGCTCCGTAGAGAGCTCAATATCGGTAACCACGGACAAGAACTTGTTCGCAGTCCGTGGATACAGCTAGAGTATGAATATCTTTGGCGTGTGTTTTTGCCGGTCACTGAGCTTTTCGCCGAAGTGTCCGCAAAAACCATGTCAAAGATATCATTAATGAAAATGAAATAAAATTGGACCAGCACAAAATTCAAAATGATATAACATTATGTGTACTAACAATTTAGGTCAATACTATTTTGGTACAAATATTATTCTATCTACAATATAAGCTCCATACAAGAAATTAAATCTTATAAAAAATAGACGCCTAAAATACTTGCAAAATTTTTAATTTATCTTTGTTACCTGTTTGTGTTATATAATCAGAAAGTGAACAGAAGGTGACAGAAGCAACTTACATAACAATGAGAAATAATCCGGACAAATCTCTGGAAATATTTTATCTGCGTTATGCAAAAAAACTTCTGCAATATGCTGTCTCGAACTGGCAAACCGATGTTGATGATGCTTGGGAATTGATTTATCAGACCTTTAATCGCATTAATTCGAAAATCGGTGATTACAGTTTTGAGTCGGAGCAAAAATTCGGTTCATTTGTTCTGGTTTCATTTCTTAACAATCTGCGCAATTATCTGCGCGACAAGAAGAAAAACATCGAAATTCTTTCGGAGGACCACATTTCGGCTGCAACTGATTTGGGCTACGACGAGCAAGACGAAATTCCCGAATCAGAAAAAATGCGCATTCTGAAAGAAGAACTCGAAAAGCTTCAGGACTGGGAGAGAATGCTCTTGCTGCTAAAAGCTCAGCAAATGCCTTATTCGGAAATTGCAAAATTTATCGACAAGCCCGAAAATCAACTAAAAGTGTATTATGCTCGCCTGAAGAAAAAAATCACAGAAGCAATAATTTTAAAAACGGAGGTAAATCATGTCTGACAAAAAATTAAATATGATCCCCGACGATTTTGATTTGTTGTTGCTCAATACAATGTTAAGCGATTACGATACAAACAAACAATTTAAAAAAGCCATTGATATGAATACTGCTTATGTAAATTCAATTCCGGTTTCGGTTCAAACTGAAGAATATTTTAAACTAAAAACTGATTCGTTGTTTTCAAAGAAGTCAATTAGTAACAAGATGATTATCAGACTCATAATCCTTTCTGTTTTGTTTGTTTCTATCTTTTTTACTATTAAATATTTTACAAATTCAAACAATTCTGGAGGCAATACACCACATTTTCTTCCAGCGATCTTTAGCGAAAAAGATTCAACTCGCATTAAACCGGAGGCGGAAAAACCTCTTGAGCAAAATCATAATTACTTGTATAATCATAAACCAGAAATTTCAACTGCACCCGAAGATTCAACTCTAATCCGTGACACAATAATTTACATTGATTCAAAATCTGGTCCGGCAGCTTATCCGCAATACAATTATTACGATAGATTCGATTTTGATTATGCCGAAACCATACATCCTGATGCTGGCAAAGATTTTAAACTTTATCCTGGCGACTATTCTTTAAATGCATGGGTCTGCAAGTTTTATAAATATTTGGGAATTAATACCAGCATCTCAAATCGCGAAAACTATGATAAAAGCGACGACTATAGAAAAGACTCTTTGATGCTTCCAGTTTATACAGGTGTGCCTTTTAAAAAAGGTTTTGAACATTTAACATGGTTGAGCTTTGTAAGTCCGGGCGGATTTAATTCTGAAAAAATACAAACTCAGTCGGCTAGATTATTTGCTGCCAAAGCCCTTAGATTTTATTATCCCGAAAAAGAATATGACTACGATTTCTCCGAATTTCTTCAAGATCCTGACTCTTACAAACTATTTCAACCTTATTACATTAGCAATACCGAAGTAACAAACCTCGATTATCGTGAATTTATGTATTGGGTAAAATCATACAATGGTTTTAAGGATTTGAAAAGGGAAGATTGTAAATCAGATAAAGAATATGCCGAAGCATTTGTTTACACTTTTCATCAACCAAATGATGAGGTTATGAAGCATTTTGGCAAGAATCAGACAAATATTTATCCCGAGTTGGGTTGCTGGTCCAAAGATTTTCCAAGTGGATATTTAGTGCCGATGGATTCTCTATATTTACATCATCCAGCTTATGCTGCATATCCCGTTGTTGGTGTAAGTTATTGGCAGGCTTTGGCTTATTGCGATTGGCTAACATGGATATGGCAGGAGAGAATTGATAAAAACAGAATTCCTTACGAGTTGGAATTTACATTGCCGAATGCACTAGAATGGGAAAATGCAGCACAATCTGTATTGCAAACAATGGCATTAGAAAGCTTTTTCGAAAATATAATTTGTAATTTAGCAGTTGAACGCAAGAATGACAACATGTTAAGAATGTCATTAGGTATAAAATCTCCTGGAGCTATTTATCCCGAAAATTTTTTAACTCATCCTGCAAATAGTTCCAATCCAACATTGCCAGAGAATAAAACACCAATTATAAACCTCGATGCTAATGTTTCGGAATGGTTAAAAGAGGATTATTCTACTTGGGAAAAAAATCGGAAGGAGGCTCTCGGCAGACTTAAGAGTGATACCAGTGCAGCAACTCAAATGTATTTATTAAACGAAGAGTATTTCGATAAAACCTGGAACGATAAAAATCGGAAACTCGTAATGGGAGCAAATTGGTACGATGAACGTAAATCTGACCGCAGTCATCGAGTAAACGAGGCCATTGCTGTAAAAGCCTTTGTTAATCCAGATGAGCAACATTCAACAATTGGATTTCGCTACGTGGTGCATGTTAAACGAACTGATGAAAAAGCACAACTTAAAAAGCTTAAAATTTTGGGTAGAACAATGCCGGAGATTGATTATTCGTTGATGAAAAGCATTTCATGGAACAAAAATTATTATGCAGATCCTCCAGGATGCAGATTCATTCCAAATGGAACTTTCTTTTATAAAGATCAGTCTATTAGTGTTAATGCTTTTTGGGCTCAATCAACTGAAACAACAAATTTTACATGGATGATTTTCTTGAATTATTTGATTGATAATGAGCTTTACGATGATCTTGCAAAGTGTTTACCATCTGACCCTGACTGGCAGATGAAGATGAACTTTGAAGCCAAAACTACTGATTTGAGTATAGAAGATTATCTTAAATATTCACCCTTTACAAAGGACTTTTTAGTAAAGAATAACATAACATCTTTGCCAGTAACATCATTTGCATTTAAACCTATAACTGGGATAAGTCGTGAAGCTGTTATAATTTTTGCGGCGTGGCTAAGTAAATTATATGATAATGGTTTGGAATTCAGACTACCTGTTGAAGCTGAATTCGAATATATGTCTCAAACTGGGAATGATACATCTCTTTATGCTTGGGATGGAAAATATACACGTGATTACAAGGGCTGTTTTATGGCTAGATTTTGTACAACGATACCTGAAAATGATACTATAAATAAAACAGACTCGTTGACTTTTCAGCACATCGTTAAAAATCAAAATTCTACATTTACAACATGGATGAATGATGTGAACAACTGGCCTGAACCTTATGGACCAGTTTTAATTGCGAATTTTCCAGAAAATAGATTTGGTTTATTTGATCTGTGCGGAAATGTTTCGGAAATGATTTATGAACATGGTAAAACAAAAGGAGGTTCTTGGGCAAGTACAGCATTATATCTTCAAGTTAGAAATTCTGAAAAGTGGGAGGAAAATCCCTCTGATTGTGTTGGTTTTAGGCTTGTTTGTAGTTATCTAAAAAGATAAGAAGGTGTTTGTTTTGCTTTGGCAAAAAATTTGCTAATTTTACCCGTCAAAATTTTGTTAAACCAAAACAAAGAATACTATGAAAAAAATAATTTCTTTAAGTGTAATACTTCTGATGTTTGCAGGGTTTGGATTTTCGCAATCTACAAAAGTAATTATCGAAACAACTAAGGGTACTATTACTGTTATGTTGTATGATGAAACTCCTGTTCATCGCGATAATTTTATTAAGCTTGCCGAATCAGGTTTTTACGAAGGCGTGCTTTTTCACCGTGTTATAAATACTTTTATGGTTCAGGGTGGAGATCCGGAATCTAAAGATGCTCCAGAAGGAAAAGCGCTCGGTAATGGAGGGCCAGGCTATACTCTTCCAGCAGAAATAGTCCCAAAATATTTCCATAAAAAAGGTGCTTTAGCTGCTGCAAGAACAGGCGACCAGACAAACCCACAACGTCGCAGTTCTGGATCCCAATTTTACATTGTTCAAGGCAAAA
>JAQVGK010000324.1 GCA_028696755.1 Bacteroidales bacterium
TTCTCATCTTTGGTAAAACTTCGTTTTTTCATCATCATAAAAGTACAGTTTTTAATCTATACTTTCGTCCGATGATTTATGGGGCTAAAACACATTATCAGTATAACCAAACTGCAATGAAGGATAGTTCTAGTTGATGACATACGAAGAACAATTTTTGTAAAATGTTAAAATGAAACGCTAAACTATTGCCAGTGTTTTACCATTGAGGTTAGTTGTCTTCTCTAATCGAAAAGATTATTATGCACGGGTTGCTTAGCTCATCAATTTCGTTTTGTATGGAAGCGGCCATTGGGTTGATCTTGCCAAACTCGATGACATCAGCTGGGGACGCAAACGCGAGGAACTGATCCTCCCCAATTTGGCCAGACAATCGGCAATTAGGTAGAAGTCCTTGGTTCACAAGGTTGAAGGAAAAGTATGATTCGTTTGTTGCTTTTGAGTAGATAAAGAAGTTGTCCTTCCCGTATAGCCCAAAATTTAGGGCCATGTACCTTTCGTTTTCGCTTATGCTGTAGAACGGGACAATTTTCCTGCCAGCCCACGACTCACTGAAAACATAGCTATTCCCCCTTTTAATATCATCGGCGGTTATCCCCATCTCGCCAAAATTAAAATGCATTACCTCTCTATATCCATTGCCCTCCAATGTATACAAAGAGTTGTCAAATGGGGCCGAGAACAGTATTCTTTCAGCTGTAACGGAAATAGGATTAATAGACGCTATACTTATCAAATCTTCTTGAATAGGAAAGAACTTCGATTCATAGGCTTTAGTTCTAAGATTATATACTCCGTAAAGTAGGAATTTCTCTTGTTTGCCTGCATTGTCTTCAAAATTTGGTTTTTCAACTAATATTCTTTCCTCATCTATAAACTTAGTTGCGCGTATATTTAGCATATCGTAGTGTTCGCTATTCAAAAAGTTCAACTTCTGGTCAAAGGTTAGAAGTTCTTTTTTGCCCTGATCCCAGACCAAAACAACTTCTTGCTCTTTATTAATAATAACATCAACAGGGTCGATAGTTTCGTTAGGCCCTTTACCTTTGGATAAAGCAGTAATAAATTGACCATTTTTGTTGAAAAGAAAAACATTCTTGGAAACAAGAATATCTAAAACATAAAACATTCCATTAAACTGAACAACCTTAAAAACTTCACCAATTAATGATGCTTCATTTGTTTCAAGACAAATTATTTTATCAATTTTAAGGGCAAGGTCAGCCGAGGGCTTGTTTATGTCGATGTATATTTTATGTGCATCATTTTTGCAAGCAGCAAGTATAAATAATAGTACCAGATAACAGCATAAGAACTTACAAAAACTATTATGATATTTCATTGTTTCAAAGTTTTTAAAGAGTTTTAGTTCGGTCATTTTTTTTCAAATCATTTTAGCAGCGTGATGTTACTATTTTAATCTTAATCACTGCAAACTAAGCATTAAGTTTACAAAGGATTTTTTTGGAGGAGAGCAATCATTATTAGAATTACTTCTCCTCCAGAATTTATTATGCTTTTGCTTTACCAGTTACACCAGGTGTGTTTTCCGAACAGCAATAAATATTTCCACTATAAGGCATTTCTTTATCTGTATAGTTAGGCATGCCACTTGTAAAGTTTCAACGAGCAGAAGAGCGAGAGTGGCAATAAGTTCCAGTGCATTTTTCATCATTTTAACAAATTGCAAAATACCATCTGTTTATTCGTATTTGATTTTGATATTTAGGTTACAAGGATGACAGAAAGCACAGTTGTCTGTTAATTTCCATACAGATTACAGACCTTTAAGAAATAGTCGTTTGTTAGTTCTGGAAAAACATCTGATGGAGCATAGAAACATGTTGTTCTATAGTTTTTATCGATAACGAAGTAGACAACGGGATTAATTTTAAAGCCACTAAAAAAAGTATCTGGCATTAAGTACGCAAACTCTTCAATTTTATTAGTCTGTACAAAGGCTTTGAACTCTCGCTGGTTTAAGCCACCAATGCCTATCATTACATTTAGTTTGGCAGTATTTATGAGAGATTTAAGGTTTCGAATGCTCTCCATATAGCAACTTCCACAAGAACCTATGTTAAGAAATAGGGCGAGCGTTATCTTGCCTTTTGCAATTTCCCTTAAATTCAGAGAATCTGATTTGTGATTTAAAAGTCTTCTCTCCATATCTATGCTAATGGTTGAGTAGTCGTAAGAATGGAAAAACCCCTCCTTTAGCAGTATGTTTTCTACTCTAAGGTTTTGGAGATGTGTGTTATCCACAGCATGGCTTATGTTAATCCTTAGTTTATAGTTTGTGTATAACAGAAGAGTAACAGCAACTGATAAAGCCAGTATGGCAAAATGAATATAGTATCTTTTCATAAATTTAAAACTTAAATAGTAATACAATGGGATTATCCTCAGATGAAACGTTTAAATGACTATGCAACTTGTCATTATAGCCTAATCTGTACGGGTAGATTACGGATGAAATGTATCCATCGGTTTCTTTAAAAATTTCTAGGCTTTGGTGGGTGAATGGGGCAAAGTCAATCTCAATATTGTCTGTAAAGAAAGTATCTTTCCCTTTGTTGAGATGCAAATAGTAGCATAGCTGAGGGGGATACCCAATGCCATAGCCAATAATAAGACCGTTCTCATTGTTCATTAGTAGCTTGAAAAAGTGAGATTTTTCCTCCATCTCTTTAGAATGTAAGTAATGCATCTTTTCATCATATGTAGCCGTAAGTATGTCTTTTGGTATACCCCTAGTTCCCTTTTGGACGTATATATAGGGAACAAGTATTTCTTCTTCAATTCTGTATATGTACTCATGCCAAGCTAATGACACAAAGATTTCCTTGTTATTAGTCGTGAAGACATCTAAAAACTCCCAACTTTGATTCTCATTGGATGACATTACCTTGTCGGTAAGAGGTTTTGCAACTTTACTAGTAGCATTAAATACAATGATTTCGCTATTGGATATTGATTCCCCTATCGAATTTGCAGCACTATTGGTTTGAAAGTAGTATAGATTACCTTTTTTTATGAAGTTAAAACAGAAGTCAAAAGGCAGTTTTAACCTGTCAATGTAATTAAACTCAGATAAACTATACTTCAAAATGCTCATTCTATTTTTATCAAGAATCTCTAAGGTATTACTCTTTTCGTCAACAAAAAAGGCTTCTATTGCTGAGTATTCGCCTTCTCCTTTCCCCATTTTTCTTAATGACCTAATAAAGTTTCCCTTTAAATCGAAAACGTAGATGCCTTGCTGTAACACATCAAGAATGTATATTAAACTGTTAGATATTTCAAAGTCACGAATTGCTGCAAGCATGCACTCGCTCCTTGTCTCGAGTTTAATGTACTTCATCTCTGAAAAAATAGCTGAGGCTTTTATATTCGTTTCTTTCTGCATTATAATCTCAAATGTAGAACTTTCTGGTTTTGTGTTATTACATGACACAATTAATATTAAAGAACTAAACAACAGCAATAACATCTGAGGAATAGGTGCTGTATTAAATGGTTTAACTAACCATCGTAAAAAACTATTCATGGTAATTTGAATTTTCTAGGTAATATAAATATTGTAGGTAACTAATCAAAACTAATCTCGAATTCTTACGGATTATTTTGTTAAAAATCGTATGAGGGTAATATGTATAACCCTCATACTTTATTGCTTATCCTTTACGACATTGGCATTTGTTTTCCCATGCATTACAACATGCGTAATATCCTGAACCACAGGTGACAGAGCAGGTAGTGCCTCCAGTTATTCCACCGCCGCCACCACTAGTAGATACAGAACAGCTGGTTGAACCTGGTCCACCTGAAGAGCAGGTGTAGGTTGAGCCTCCACCACCGCCCTGATCATCTGCATCCATTAAAACATCATGCTGTGCACTAATATAACTTGCCGATCCAGCGAGCATAAGAGCTAGTGTAGCAATAAATACCAAAACTTTCTTCTTCATAACTTCAACTTTTTAAAATTTTAACCAAGCGCGATACATTATCTATTTGTTTTTATTGCCATTGCGCTTCATGTTTTAAGTTAATTCTTTTCCCCCTACAGCAACCGCTGCAATAACCACACAACCTGGTTGCGGGCGGGAAGCAACCACTGGGTAGTGGTTACGTTGTATATCAATTTATTGTATTTTTGTCACCTTACCTCCTTTCCTTTTTTAAGGTTAGGGGCGTGCGAAGGGGGAGCTTGGGCTGGTGAGGCACTATGGCTTCCCCTTCTTTCTGCCCGTATTTTACCGCAAAGGCTCTGCGCGGAGCCAGAACGCTGTAAATTGTTGTAAAACTTTTCTGCAATTATTGGGGCGGGGAATGCCGCCTAGGTTTGTATTCTGTTTTTGTGGCTCATAGGTTTTAGCTTTAGGTCTATCTGCCTTTGGCAGGTTTACCTGCCTCTGGCAGGGTTAGGGTTGTTGCACTTGTTAAAGATCGCTTTTAAACTTTCAGCTTCTCTACCGCATCACTGCGGCTAAGGGCTTGTTCTGCCCTCGCATTAATCCTATGCGGTATCAAATGTAAGTAGAATAATTGTGTTTACCCCCCCGTTAATATGTTATAAAACATATTGCAATCAGATTTTCATGGTAACCATTACCAGGGTGGGTGCGCCCAGTGCTGGAAGGCAGTTTACCATCGGCCCTGCCCGATGTGCAGGATGCT
>JAQVGK010000325.1 GCA_028696755.1 Bacteroidales bacterium
AAGACCTACGGCTATGAAAGAAAATAATTTGAATAAGGCAATAAAGAACCTTCCGGTTTTCGAAGCTCCAGATGTATGGAACGAAATAGAACTTGCTCTAAGTAATAATAAGGAGACACAAAAGTTTTGGCTCGGTTTTTCTTTAATTCTGATTTTAGGAATTACAATATTTCTGATTAGTCTGTCGGGTGATGGTCGTGGAACTGTTAATTTGAATATTCAACCAACCGTAGATACATTAACTGCTCCTGTAAATGTAGATTCTTTAGTCACAGATTCAATGTCAACTGCCAGTACAAGTAAAGTAATGGCCGAAAATCGATTCTTCAAATATGAATTTCTTAATCAAAATGATCATCAAAATGAAAGTGAGATTTTAACATCTGAAATTGTTGAACCCGATGAACCAATCAAGCCAGAAGTTGTAGGCGATATTTTGATGCCAGTTTATAAAACTATTGTAATCTACAAAGATGCAGGTGAGAATCTTGTTCCAAATCCATCCTTCGAAGACTATAATATTTGTCCTAGCGGAATTGTTGGTAGATACGAGAGAAAGCTTGTTCCCGATTGGGTTGTGCCTAGTCGTGGAACTCCAGACTATTTTAATAAATGTGGAAAGACAGATGCTTGTGTCCCTAAAAATTTTGCTGGTTCAGCAAGAGCAAACTCTGGTGTTGGATATTGTGGCATTATTCTTCGTAAGAATTTTACACGCGATAATAAAATCACAGGCGAAAAAGCTGAAATTTATCGTGAGTATATACAGGCAGAATTAAATTCAGAACTTGTTAAGGGTAAAAAGTACCGTGTAAAGTTCTATGTTTGTAATTCTTCAAACTCAAGGTTTGCCGTTGACGCAATTGGAGCATACATTAGCATGGAAAGACCAAAATCAACACACGACGAGGTGCTGGAATTTGTTCCTCAAATCGAAAATCCAAGTGGTAAATATATCTCCAACCGCGATTACTGGGTTGCAATAGAAGGAATTTACGAAGCTCAAGGCGGCGAAAAGTTTATAACCATAGGTAATTTTAACAATAACTTCTCAACAAATTACATAATGATGGACGGCAAATCCGACTTTAATTATGCCTATTATTATATCGATGATGTAAGTGTTGTTGAGGTCTCTGAATCGTATGATCTGGTTGAAGATTCGAAGTCAAACGACAAGGCAGCAAATATTTGTGTGGTTGGGGAGTTTTAATATGACAACCGCATTTATAACAGAATCTAATATTGACGATCTATAAACTATATACCCAAGGCAAATCAAATGAAATTGAATTTATTACATTTTATTGCAAACAGAAGCCAATTGGCAAGAAAGCCTTTCGTAAAATTGGCTTTAGTTATCCACGCATACTGCAAAGGGGTGAGCATTTCTTCGTTTTCAATAAACAACTAGTTCCTTGATAAATATTATGAACGCGAATTGGCGAATTTTGCTTACGCTTGCAAATAATATTGGCGTTAGCAAAATTCGCCAATTAGCTTCGCTGAGCTTCGGTTCGCGTTAAATTATAAAAGGCGTCAGCAAAAGATTATAATATGAGTATGATTGCATCACAATTAGTCTAGATGCATTTGCCCTATGAGTTTTAGCTAATATATATCGCTTCCCAATTAGCAATGAAGAATAATTGATAATAAAAATTTCCATCTCGCACTTTTTATTACCTTTGTGTAATAAAATTTATAACCATGAAAAACATCGTTTATTATTTCGCAATTATTTCTGTTGTTATGCTTATGGCATGCAATAGTAAGGGTGGGGCCGAGAACAAAGAGAAAGAAACCAAAGTGGTAAAAACCGAAACTTATAGTTTAAATGTTGAGAAAAGCACTGTATCGTGGGTGCGAAGTGTTGATTATAAACACCTAAAACAAAGAGTTAA
The DNA here is from genome assembly GCA_028696755.1 of Bacteroidales bacterium. The sequence goes on from JAQVGK010000325.1 coordinate 1,905, forward strand.
ACTTTTTGGCGCATGGGTTGATACAGAGATGGATAATGTGCAGTTAGAGACAAACGGAGTGCTTAAAATTAACTCTGGAAGTCTTGTTCTTACTGATAATGTGCCAACATCTGCCGATATTGAGATTGACCTTACACTTACTCGTTTTTATAGTGATATCGAAGAATCTTTCTTCGAAAGTGAGACATACGATCCTGCAAAACTAATTATTAATAAATTTGATGCTGACACAGTTACAAAAGGCCAGTATTCTGTTACTGCAAACTTAACCATGAATGGTAAAACTGCTGAAATTACATTCCCTGCAACACTAACCAAAAAAGATACGGATATGATTTTTTCTGGAACATACCTCATGCAAGTCTCCGACTGGCCACTTCTTAAGCAGCCAAAACCCGAGAATATCAATCACGACGAAATTAGCTTCGGTTTCGATTTTGTATTTAGTGATGTAAAAGTAGAGAACGATACTGTGGTGGTTGAGTAAGTGAGTTTGTGTGTTGTTTCTGCTTTCAATCTATAGATTTAAAATTGTATCGAAAATATTTTAAAAAAAAATAATGTTGATGCATAAATTGCTATAATATTTGTATCTTTGATACGACAATTATAGCATTTTTTTAATGAGAAAGATTTATTTTGTTATTTGCTTTTTGCTGGCAATAGTTGCTGTGCAAGCTCAAAACTATGAAATTACCTTTAATGCCGTAGGCGAAGGCAATAGTCTTGATAGTGTTTTAGTTCAGAATATAACCCAAGAAACCCAGCTACTAATACCTGGAGATGCTGTTCTTCATTTGGTCGAAGTAGTAACGAATTCAATTATTCCATCAGATTTTAATAATAACTTGCAATTGTTTCCCAACCCGATGAAAGAATTTGCAATGTTTGAAGTTGTTATTGTTAAAGCTGAGAGGATTAATATCGATATTTTCGATATTACTGGTAAATTGATAACAAGTTTTAACCAATATTATGAATGCGGAAGGCATCAATTTAAAATCCAAGGTTTAACCGCAGGTATTTATACTGTTAATGTGTCTTGTGATGGTTGGAGAGGAAGTGCCAATTTGGTTTCAATTGGTGTTTATAATGAAAATCCAACAGTAGAGAAGATCGGGATGGAGTCGATAGCTGAAACTACTATTAAAAGAGGCAATCTCAACCAAGAGTATCAAATGCAGTACAATGATGGAGAGGTTTTGGTATTTACCGGTTATTCAGGAATAAACTCAACTGTCAGTACACTTATACCAACAGAAAGTCAGGCTGTAACACAAAATATAGTTTCATGTGTTGACCCTGACGGCTATAGTTATTCTACAGTAACTATTGGAGACCAAATTTGGATGGCCGAGAATTTAAGATATTTACCTTCTGTAAATTACCATCAAATAGGATCGTCTACTGAAAACTATTATTATGTTTATAATTATGACGGTAGTTCTGTTGCTTCGGCAAAAAATACAGAAGAGTACCAATTGTACGGTGCCTTGTATAACCGACCAGCAGCATTGATTTCCTGTCCTACTGGTTGGCATTTGCCATCACATTTCGATTGGGTTGAGTTAGAGAGAGAAGTGTGTATGTCTCAAAATTGTGAATCTGACTATCCATATACCTATGACGCTCCAGTAAATCAAGGTGCAATTGAGGGTAGTATCCTTGCAGGTGATCAGGATTTATGGCAAAGCGATTATTATATCCCAGGTGTTTACAACGAACCTCTGTTTAGTACTAGTGGGTTTTTAGCTCGACCTGGAGGGTACTCACAAGTTATAAATGAAGGTTTTTTCGATATTGGTGCTGTCGCAAAATATTGGGCATCTGATGTTGAAGGAGCAAATGGATTTGTGAGATATATCCATATTTGCAATAAAGGTGTTTACAGAGACGTTACAAATGGCGCTACTGGTAGTTCTGTTCGTTGTGTTAGAAATGTTGATGATGAAATTGTAATTCCAACTGTTTGTACTCAAATAATAACATCTTTAACCGAAACAAGTGCAATTTCAGGTGGTGTTGTAACAAATAGTGGATTTGGATCAATCGAATCTCAGGGGATAGTTTGGAGTACATCTCCAGATCCAGAAATTGGGAGCAATATTGGAATTACAGACGAAGGAAACGAACCTGGTGATTTTGCTAGTGAAATGACCAGTCTTAATCCTGGAACTATATATTATGTTCGTGCGTACGCTATAAATAGTGCAGGTGCTGGTTACGGAGAACAGGTTGTTTTCGAAACATTATCAGAAAGTTCGAGTAACAATGGTATGCCTTGTCCAGAGCTAAGTTCGGTTTATTATGATGGATATTCATATCCTACTATTCAATTTGGCGACAGGTGCTGGTTAGCTGAAAATCTTAAATATTTGCCATCCGTTAATGAGCCAAATGAGCAATCTATGACCTTGCCAAGGTATTATGTTTATGATTATTATGGATCTGATATATATGAAGCTCAGATGAGTGAGAATTATGAGACTTATGGGGTGTTGTATAATTTCCCTGCCGCAAAAACTGCTTGCCCAAATGGCTGGTACTTACCGTATAATAATGATTGGACCGATTTGGAAAGAGAGGTTTGCATTACTGATAATTGCGATTTAGAATTTCTTTATGGAGAAGAAAACCTTTTTTCTTATGAAGGGACATACGAAGGTAGCCGATTAGCAGGTAACAACGACTTATGGATTAATAACGAGCTAACCAACAACAGCGAATTTGGTCAAAGTGGTTTTAATGTTT
>JAQVGK010000326.1 GCA_028696755.1 Bacteroidales bacterium
ATCGTCAACAACAAAAGTATATTCATATTCTAGTGTCTCAACAAAACGACCATCACTGTAATAAATAATTTTGTTTCGACCTTCGACAACTTGTCCAGGATACTCAACGATACTATCTTCCGCTCCAAGAATCTGAACTACTCTTAGCCATTCGCCACTATTATCAATAGTTGTAGTTGTTAATAGTTGATCATTACTATTTTGATCTGTACGCTTTATTTTTGACTCATAATTCGAAATTGTCCATTCTCCAGTAACACGTGCTTTACGTGTGTACATTGAGAAAAAGGGATCTTCGTCACCTTTTTTGAAGCAGCTTGTAGTCAACAACGGAAGAACAATAATCATCCCCAGCAATACTAAACTTAAATGTCTTTTTGTGTTCATAATGTATCTTTGCTTACTGTGTCAATTAGTACAAAAGTAATTTCTTTTTTAATAATTTACAAATAAATAGAAAAAAAATTTAATAATCATATTTTTTTAACAAAAAATGTAATTTTTAATAAAAAAATGTTGATAACCTGTTAATAATCCGATTTTTAAAAAGTAAAAATAATGTTTTTTTTAACATAACCCACTAACAAATCATATTTTTTTTCATTTTGGTACAATTAAACCAATAAATTATGATAAAAATGTAAAGTACTGATTTACAACGACATATAATTGACAAAAATTTACAAAATTGTTAATAAACTAAGCTTTAAAGATCAAGCATTACTTAAAATCGGAATAAAAAAAAATAATTCGCTAAAAAAGGATGAATAAAATGTCAAAAAAATACTAATTTTGAAAAACAAATAAATAAATATTATGGTATTAAACACAAAAGAGATTTCGGCGCGAATAAAGTTTAGTATTATGCTTTCTTCACTAGTTTATGCTGGTGTTTTAGTTGCAAGTCTGGTTTTTGGCTGGTCGAAAACGCATATTTTCGAAATTATTCTTACCGCAGTTTTTGTAATTTGGATTTCGTTCGTGTTCCTGAAAGGATTTTTTTACATTTTTTATAATACCGACGGACCAAAAATTATTATCCGTTACACCTCTTTACAGCCATTAACTGCTGGAAATTTCTCGATCGAAGTTCCAAAAAAGGATTTTGTGAAAGCAGAGATCGTAAAATCTCATCTGGGATTTAGAAAAAGCCTCTTAGTTTATGTGAGAACAGCTCAGGGAGTCGCGAAATTTAACCCTGTTAGCCTATCAATTTTATCAAAAAGCGAAATCGAGGCACTAAAGGTTGATCTTAACATCAACTAAATTCTCTTTAATAAGTATTACACCTATAAATAAACACTGCCTGTTTGACAGACGAACGCATATATAATCTGGCAATTTCATTTATCTCCGGGTTGGGAGACATCAATGCAAAAAAACTGCTTTCATTTTTTGGAAGCGCAGAGGCTGTATTTAAGGCATCGCAAAAGAGTTTGACTCGTATCGAAGGCATTGGAGAGCAAAGTGCTGTACGATTAAAAAGCAGTTTTGCCGAAGCTCTGCAGCTTGCCGAAGAAGAATTGCTTTATATTTATGCTAACGATATAGATTTTGTTTGTTTCACCGACGAAAAATACCCCGCACGACTACGCGAATGTGATGATTCGCCGATTGTGCTATATTATAAAGGTAATCCAGATTTTAACGCGAAGAAAATAATTAGCATCGTTGGAACACGTAATGCAACACGTTACGGAACTGGTTTTGTAGCAGATTTGTGCGAGGCAATTGCCGAAAAATATCCCGAAACCGTTATTGTTAGTGGTCTGGCTTATGGAATTGATATTGCCGCGCATAAAGAGGCAATGAAAAACAATTTGGTAACTTGGGGAGTGATGGGTCACAGTTTGGAGTTTGTATATCCAGCTTTGCACAAAAAAGCAGCGAAACAAATGGCAGAATCGGGTGGAGCTGTAATAAGCGATTATCCACATGGTAGTAAAACCGATCCTTCAAACTTTGTTAAGCGTAACCGGATTGTTGCTGGACTTTGCGATGCACTTATTGTTGTTGAATCGGGAAGTAAAGGTGGATCGATAATCACCGCTAACATTGCTAACCATTATAATAGAGATGTTTTTGCAGTACCTGGAAATGTAAATTCGGTTTATAGCGAAGGATGCAATCGATTAATAAAGTCGAACAGGGCAAATCTTACCGAATCGCTCGAAGATATTGAGTATATTATGAATTGGTCAACCGGCAAACCATCAACACTGCAACAAAAGCTCGATTTAATACCACAACTTTCGGAAAATGAACTTAAGATTGTAAATGTTCTGAAGAATTATGATTACCTCGACATCGACAATATACATCGTCAAACCGAACTCGACAGCAATACGTTAAGTATGTGTCTTCTCGAACTAGAATTTAAGAATCTTGTGAGAGCATTGCCAGGCAAAATTTTCTCATTAAAAAACAAATAAATGCTTTAACTTTTTTGCGGTTATGATAGAAGAACTTATTATCACTTTAAGAATTAAAAAAGCATGGAGCATGGCGCATGGTGCATGGGGCTCACATTGCAAAGGGAATAACAATTGGGTTAACATTAACATTGTACAAAATTCACAAAAAGCAAAATGTCCAACACCAGCACTATCAGCCGCATGCCCCATGCCCCATGCAAAAAAACAAATTATTAAAAAATAGTCAGATAAACAAATAAAAAATGATTATTGATACCCATTGCCATATTTACCTCGAAGAATTCGACAACGATTTTGACGCAACAGTTCAAAGAGCAAAAAATAATGGAATTTCAGGCATTATTCTTCCAAACATTGATGCAGATAGCATTGATAAAATGAATATAGCATTTAACAAATACCCAGATTTTTTTTACAGAACACTTGGCCTCCATCCTACCTCAGTTGATAAAGATTTTTGGAATCAACTCGACACTATTTTTGCAACTGACATTAATATTATAGGTGTAGGCGAAACAGGAATTGATTTATATTGGGATAAAACATATTTTAAAGAACAACAAGAGGCCTTTGCTTTTCAGCTAGATTATGCGTGTAGCAAAGATTTGCCAATAATAATTCATAGCCGCAATTCGCTAGCCGAAGTAATGGATATTGCAAAAACTTACGTATCAAAAGGAATAAGAGGAGTTTTTCATTGTTACCCGGGTAATGCCGAAGAAGCAAAACAAATTGTTGACATGGGATTTTACCTTGGAATTGGCGGTGTTCTTACCTATAAGAACAATAACATGTGCGATGTAGTTAAGGAAATACCATGCGAATTTCTCCTTACCGAAACCGATGCACCTTATTTAACTCCTGTGCCTCATCGTGGAAAAAGAAACGAACCAGCGTATATTACTAATGTAATCCAAAAAATTGCAGAATTAAAGAATATGAGTTTTGATACTGTGGCTTCTGTAACTTCGGCGAATGCAAAGATGCTTTTTGGAATAAACTGAAACTAAAGCACAACCGAACCGCCAACTGGCGGTGAGCTCAACGAAGTTAAAATTCTAAATCCTAAAATCAATGCAGAAGACAGAGGGCAGAAGTCGGAAAACAGAAGCTGGCAACGGCACGGTGACACTGTCAGGTCTAAAGACGCAGACAGGTCTTGTTTTGTCCTACGTTTTAGACTTCTGACATCCGACTTCGGCTTTCTGACTTCCGTTTTCTAACAACACTTTCCAAAATTCTCACTATCTTTGAAATAAAAAAAAATGCCCGATTATCCTTACATCGAATTTAGCTCGGCCAAAGAGTTTAGAAACTGGCTGGAACAGAACCACAATGCTTGCAAAGGAGTGCGACTTGTGATTTACAAAGCTCATACTGGCAAACGCACATTTTCGTACCAGCAGGCACTCGACGAAGCTTTGTGTTATGGCTGGATCGACAGCACAGTAAAGCGTATAGATGATGAGAAATACGCACAGGTTTTTACTCCCCGAACAAATATTAAAAACTGGTCGGAGGTAAACAAACTAAAAGTTCTTCGACTGATAAAAGAAAAGCAAATGACAATTCATGGTTTGAACAAAATTGATGAATATGTAAAAACTGGAAAACTGACGTGGAAGCCAGAAAAACCTGTAAAGAAGGAAACTAAACCAGTAGAAATTCCTGACTTTTTTGTCGAAGCGCTTAATTCTGTTCCGCGAGCAATGGACAACTTTGGAAAAATGCCACCATCACACAAAAAAATGTATGTTGAGTGGATTCTTGATGGCAAAAAGGAAGAAACTAGGCTAAACCGAACAGCAAAAGCTGTAAATATGATATTGAATAATCTTAAACCTGGTGCTTTATAGTGGTGATTAGCATTGAGTTAACATCATTTTACCAAAAATGTAGCGAAAGACATTTTATTTTTTCAAGCATTTCCAGGTAAATAATGATTTCTGAGCCTGTAAGGCTCAATAATTTTACAATGGGCAGAACAGCGCGATGCCAATTGTTATGAAATAAGCAGAATTCTGTTTTGGCGTGCATTTTTGGTGCGCTAGCAAACCAAAAATCACTTGTGGTGAGGAACTCGAACCATGACAAAACAATTTAATAAGCTCGATGATGCAAAAATAATTTAACCTTAGACTTACAAAGTGAAAGCCCGAGGTTAAAATGTGCCGCTTTGGGCCACAGAGCCTGAAAGGCTCAACATTTTTAAC
>JAQVGK010000327.1 GCA_028696755.1 Bacteroidales bacterium
ACCGAAGCAAGGCTTGACATGGAGAAGTTTTTTAATAAAAAGGTTTTTGTAGAATTCTTTGTAAAAGTTAAGAAAGATTGGAGAGATAGCGACATTAACCTGCGCGATTTTGGATATGTTTAAAAGACCCAAACCTCAAATTACAAATTACAACATTGTCTTTATTTGTACTTTGAGATTTGAGATTTGTAATTTGTGATTTACTTGCGTGCGTTGCACTGAGTTGAATCGAAGTGAGCCCTTTGGGGTTGTAATTTGTGATTAGTAATTTGTGATTAGTAATTTGTGATTTGTAATTAGAACATTTAAATATAACATTTATGAATTTCAACAATTTATTTAGTTTTTTTGCGCCGAAAAACGACGATTTTTTCCCAATGTTAAACGAAACTGCTCATTTGGCTGTCTCTGCTTCTAAGTTGCTAGCTAAATTATTCGATAATGATGATCATACCGACAAGGATGAGATAATAAAGTTGATAAAAGAAATTGAAGTTCAAGGAGACAAGGTGACAAATAAAATCTTCAAAAAACTTGAAAAAACTTTTATCACACCTTTCGACAGGGAAGATATTAACAAGATTACCGAAGAGCTTGAAGCTCTAATCGACCATATTAATTATTGTTCTCAAAAGGTAATGCTTTATTCACCTGAGAAAATGCCCGAGAGCACAAAGCATATCTCTTTATTAGTAAATGCCGAAGCAGTTGAATTATGTGAAGCGGTTAAGCATTTAAAAACTTTGAAAAAGAATGCAACACCTATTAAAGTGAAATGTAAGGCTATCAAGAAGCTTGAAGAGGAAGCGGATGTTGAATATCAAAAAGGGATAATATCTCTTATTAGTACAAATCAAAATCCAGTCGAGATAATTAAATTGAAAGAAATTATTGAAGAACTTGAAGAAACTGCCAATAGTGTTTACTCTACTTCAAAAGTGCTGAAAATGATTGTTGTTAAATACGCATAATATACGGCTATGACATTAATAATTATTATTATCATTTTAGCACTTACATTTGACTTTATCAATGGCTTTCACGACGCAGCAAATTCTATTGCTACAGTTGTGACAACAAAGGTGCTTTCACCGTTCCAGGCGGTATTATGGGCTGCGGTTTTTAATTTTGTTGCATTTTTTATTTCAAAGTATATTTTTGGTGAGTTTGGAATTGCCAACACTGTTGCTAAGGCAGTAGAGGCTCAATATGTAACATTACCAATAATTCTTTCGGGTTTGATTGCTGCAATTATTTGGAACCTTCTTACGTGGTGGTTAGGAATTCCATCCTCGTCATCTCATACATTAATTGGTGGGTTTGCTGGTGCAGCAATAGCTGCTGTTGGATTTAAAGCAATTCATAGTAGTACGATTATTCTTATCGCTTCTTTTATAATTCTTGCTCCATTAATTGGTATGTTGGCTGGTAATATTATTACAATAGTGACGCTGCATGTTGTGAAGAAAAGTAGACCTAGAATAGCGGACAAATGGTTTAAGCGCTTGCAATTAGTCTCTTCGGCAGCACTGAGCATTGGCCATGGTCTAAACGATTCTCAAAAAGTTATGGGTATCCTTGCGGCTGCACTTATTGCTTATACTTTTAAAAATCCTGATGCTCCTCATTGGCTTAATTTAACTGATGTAAATAATATTAACGATTGGGTGCCGATCAGTTGTTTTACTGCAATTGCAATAGGAACATTAACTGGTGGTTGGAAGATTATTAAAACAATGGGTAATAATATCACCAAGATTAACCCAGTTGAGGGATTTTGTGCTCAAACTGCTGGAGCTCTTACATTATTTATTACGGAAGTTTTGCATGTGCCAGTGAGTACTACCCACACTATTACTGGATCAATTATGGGTGTTGGTGCTGTTAAACGATTGTCCGCTGTCCGTTGGGGGGTTACAATTAAACTTTTATGGGCTTGGATTTTAACTATTCCCGTAAGTGGTTTACTCGCTGCTTTGATTTATCTGATTGTTAATGCTTGTGGCTTAAAATAGAAATTTAAAATTATGAAGACACTCATTAAAAATGCTTTACTTGTAAACGAGGGACAAACTTTTAATGCAAGTGTCCTTATTCAAGATCAAATAATCTCTGAGATTTTTCCCCTTGGGAGTGAATTACCTGATGCCGATTTAATTGTTGATGCAACTGGACTGATTTTAATTCCCGGAATTATTGATGATCAAGTGCATTTTCGTGAACCAGGTCTTACGCACAAAGCAGATATCGCTTCGGAATCGGCAGCAGCAGCAGCAGGCGGAGTTACCTCATTTATCGAAATGCCAAATACAAATCCATCTACAACAACAGATGCTTTGTTGAAACAAAAACTTGATATTGCAGCGGATACATCTGTTGTAAACTATTCGTTTATGCTTGGTGCAACTTCGGACAATATTGATGAAATACAGAATTGTGACAAATCTGAAGTTGCTGGCATAAAGATGTTTCTTGGCTCTTCAACAGGAAATTTGTTGGTGGATAATAATGAGACAATAGAAAAAATTTTGTCGGCAACAAATTGTGTTGTGGCTGCACATTGCGAGGACGATGAAATTATTAAACAAAATCTTGCTTTTTATAAAGAAAAATATGGAGATGATATTCCTGCCGAGTGTCATCCAAAAATTCGTTCTGCCGAAGCTTGCTATAAATCATCGGCTAATGCTGTTAGGTTAGCAGAAAAAACTGGTGGACGGCTTCATGTATTTCATCTTAGCACAGCAATCGAAATCGATTTGCTTTCCGATAAACCTTTAGTTGAGAAAAAAATTACTGGAGAAGTTTGCGTTCATCATCTTTGGTTTAACGATGCTGCATATAAAGAAAAAGGAAATCTGATAAAATGGAATCCGGCAGTTAAAAGCGAAGCTGACCGTTTAGCTCTTATTCAAGCACTTAAAGACGGAAAAATAGATATAGTTGCAACTGATCATGCGCCACATCTTTACGAAGAAAAAATGCAGGTTTATACAAAAGCACCATCTGGTGGCCCAATGGTTCAGCATTCATTGATTGTAATGCTCGAATTAGTTGCTCAAGGGTTTTTCTCAATTGCTGATTTGGTTAAATGGATGTGTCATAATCCCGCAATTTTGTTCGGAATCGAAAATCGAGGCTTTGTTAGAAAAGGGTATTATGCCGACTTAGTTCTTGTCGATCCCAAAAAACAAACAATAGTTGATAAAAACAGTTTGTTTTATAAATGTAAATGGTCGCCACTCGAGGGTGAAGTTTTTAGTAATTCGGTTTCTAAAACATTTGTGAATGGGAAACTTGTGTACGACAATGGCAAAATTATTGCAGAAAAGGCTGCCATGAAATTGAAATTTAAATAATTAATTGCGAATCTATAAATCTAGAATCTATGAAAAATATATTGTTAGCATTTTTATTAATTTCGCCTTTTTTTGCTGGAGCACAGCTAAACACTAAAGTTTATGACGAACTAAAGTCAGAAGATATTTTGATTGGCGAATGTACACCCGAAGGATTTCAGTCTGGGATTTGTGCAGATTGGTTTAATAAAGAGTACGAAGCATTTGAAGTAAACGAGTCGGTTTTTGTTGAGGGTTATCAGTATAAATTCGATTCAGTAATCGTTGTTTTAGGAACATGGTGCAGCGATTCGCAGAGAGAAGTTCCGCGCTTTTGTAAGATTATGGATAACGATTATTTTAAAGGGACTTTAGTAAAGTATTACGCTGTTGATGGAGCTAAGAAAACAGATGCAGTAAATACAGAAGAATTATATATCCAGTTTGTTCCCACAATGATTTTTTATTACGATGGTAATGAACTTTGCCGTATTGTTGAAACACCCCATCTTAGTCTTGAAGAGGATATTATGGATTTGCTAAGCCGAATTCAACCTTAAAGAAGTGCTCTATAGTGCCTGGGCAAATGCCTCAAAATTAATTTTTAAAGAGTGATATTCATATTTGGTTTTTTGCTGAAGCATTCTTAAATTGAACGCGAATTAACGAATTATTGGCTATAAAAATCAACGGTGTTGATTTTTTAGCCGTTCGTTATAATTCGCTAATTCGCGTTCATTTTTTTTAAATTCGATAATCAGAAATTAATGATATAGACCAAAACTCAGTGAGTTTTATTTTTTTTTTGTAAGAAACCGCAGCTAATTTATTCGAATCAAAAATTTCAATAAATTCTGATTATAGATGCGGTTGCCCTTTTCGATACTGCCAAAAGTTTTGCATTTTAAAATTTATGTTTTAAATTTACGGCATGATTAGTTTCCCGAATATAAAAATCAATATTGGTCTCGATATAATTTCTCGTCGTGAGGATGGCTATCACAATATCGAAACAGTGTTTTACCCAGTATTGTATCATGATATATTGGAAATTATTCCTTCGGCTGAGTTTGAATTGATAAATAAGGGCATTTTAATTGATTGTCCAGTCGAAAAGAATTTGTGTTACAAGGCTTTTAAGCTTCTGGAGGATGATTTTAAAATTCCGCCTGTAAAAATTATATTATTTAAAAATGTTCCTTTTGGTACTGGTCTAGGTTCCGGATCGGCAGATGCTGCACACACTTTGATTCTTCTAAATAAAATCAACAATTTGCAACTTAACGAAAGCCAGTTAATTAGTTATGCT